>JAFGWW010000277.1 GCA_016936955.1 Planctomycetota bacterium
ACCCGCGGATGGTATGAGGCCACGGGTAAGGATTACGAGAATTACGACCGCGAAGTTGTGGCTCGCGAACGCGATAAAGCCCGGCGCTACCTTTCGCGCAGTTGCGACGATATCGCCATGGATCTGATCCGTCTGGCCATGGGTTCGGTTGCGGATACCGCTATCTTCCCCATGCAGGATATCCTCAACCTGCCCAACGATTGCCGCATGAACCGCCCCGGCATCACCGACGGGCAGTGGGCCTGGCGTATGAGCGCCGAGCAGATGAATAACGCACCGGCCGGAGCCTTGCGCGAGATGGCGTGGCTTTACGGAAGGGAACCCGCGAATGATTAGAGCCGCCGCACTTGCCCTCTTCCTGATGATGCCGGTTTGGGTGATGGCGTTGGATTCGGAAAATGCTTTCGAATTTCCGGAGCCATCGCTGCCTAAGATTCTCGTCCGCCTTCCGGGGGATGGAACCGTCACGTCGTCCGAGTTGAGAAATGCGGTACAGTTGGCGGCATCGGCGAATCCGCGCGAATTTGATTTGCGCGAAGGTTTTGTTCGGGATGTTATGCTGACAATGGAGTATGCCAGTCAGAACATTACCCAGCCAGACGTGATGGATATCGGCAAGCGCGTGCGCCTCGCGGTTGAACAATCTGGCGGGGAGGATGCTTTCAAACTCCAGCTGGACAAGTCAGGCATGACCATGTCCGATATCAAGCGCGTCGTTTCCAAATGGCTGATGCTGGAAAAGCTGGTGCGGGCGCTAAAGAAAATCCCTGATGGCACGGAGGTTAAAAACGAGGAGACCCTTGATGTACTGAAAGAGCTGGGCGAAAAATACAAGCCCCGCTTTTACGATCTTGGTATCGAAAAGTCCCTGCGCGTTGCTACGGTTGGCGGTAGAAATTTCACCTCCGATGAAGTGGTCAACTGGCTGATCCTGAATATGAACGAGAAACAGCTTGCCTCGATTCTCGATAACTATGTGGACGAGAAGCTTGTTGTTTACGAAGCGAATGCGAAAGGACTGGACATTAAAGGCAAGAACCAGGCCGCTATTCTGGCGATGCTCTTTGCCGACGCCCTTACTGACGAGGCGCTTGAAAAATATGCTGCCGGTATTGCCAAGGAGCTTACTGTAGTCAAGACGAGGCATATCTTTTTCGCTTTCGATCGCCGCCCCGGCAGGGCGTATGTGCTTTCGAACGTTGACGCCGGAAACCGGGCCAAAGCCAAGGCCCGGGCGGACGCAGTTCTTGCGGCCATTACCCGTAATGAGCTCTCTTTCGAAAAATGCGCCGATAAATACTCCGATTGCCCCAGCGCATCCTCTGGCGGGGATCTCGGTTATCTTGCGCGTTCTTACGACATCGCGGCCGGCATTCCCCCCGAGGCGTACGGGCTTGATATGATAGCAACCAGCGCGGGTAAACGCACCCCGATCTCGGCCGCCCCGCTGCCGGAAATTTTTATCGCGACCGGCAAGTTGCAGGATGGCGGGGTAAGCCCTGTGGTAGAAACCTCCACCGGTTATTCGATTATCAACCGCATTGAAACCCGAGCCATTACCCGCATCGAATATGCGCTGCCTTACCTTCGTGTCCGCAGGCTTAATGAAAAACTCGAGGCCCTTCTCACTTATCTGAAAACCGGGGGCGAGGTGAGTTATTTCTGGCGCCCTTCGGGAGCGGATCTCAAAAAGCACAAGTCCGACGTCTGGGTGGAGAGCAAGACCGAGGAGTAGGATATTCAGGCTTTCTCAAACCCTTTGGCAATAAAAAAATCCCCGGCATGGTTCCGGGGATTTTCTTTTGACAAATTATTCAGACTTAAACTGCGTCGATAGCCTTGAGCCAGTGCTGCGCAATCAGGGCGTGGCCCGCCTGGGTGGGATGGACGCCGTCAGCGGCCCAGAAGCCGGGTTCGCGTTTGGCCGAGTGGGCAGCGAAGATTCCGTCGAGGGGAATGTAGGTGGCGCCGAATTCGCGGGCGAGCCTGCGGGCGGCCTCGATTTTCAGGTCGAGATCCTCGCGCCATTTGATCCTGTCCTCCGGAACGGGAAGGACGAAGGGCTCGAGTATTACAAGATTTGCCTTGAGATTGTCGCGGACCTGGATCAGAAGGTCGCGGAATCCGGTTTCGTAAACTTCGACCGAGGTGGGGTCGTTGGAGTCGTAACGTCGCCAGCAGTCGTTAATGCCGATCATGATCGAGACCCAGTCCGGCTTGAGGTCGAGGCAGTCTTCCTTCCATCTTGCCCGCAGGTCCTTGACCCGGTTGCCGCTGATGCCGCGGTTGATAAAGGTCACGTTGTGTTCGGGATGGGCCGCCGAAAACCATGCGGCAACCATATTGGCGTACCCGCATCCGAGCATGGCGTCGTTATCGCGGCTGCGCCCGGCGTCGGTTATGCTGTCGCCCTGAAAAAGAACGGTAGAGTTTTTGTTGATCAATGCAGGCATCATCATCTCCGGTCATTAACGATTAATATCAGATTGAAATTAATGCAAAATGCGCTAATTAAATTCTGTCTGTTTTTGCCGTTATAGTCAAGGGTGTGCCTTGTTATTTGAAATAATAGGGAGGTTGGCAGTCGCTGCATGCTACAGCAGGGGATCGGGGTTTTTCCTGTACTCTCCCGGCGTAACGCCCACGGTTTGGCGGAAAGATCGGGTAAAGTAATTGGTGTCGCTGAAGCCGCACTCTATCGCAATCTGTTTGTTCGGCAGATCGCTCTGTTCAAGGAGGCGGCGCGCCTTGTTTATTTTCAGCCTTTTTGCATAGCGCGCGGGCGATACACCAAAAGCCTTGGTGAATGAGCGGGTAAGGAATTCCTGGCTTTTGCCGATCTTTTTTGCGAAGTGGCTGATGGAAAAATTCTTGAGGTAGTCGCGCTCCAGCGCCTTTCTCAGAATGCTGTGGGGCGCTTCGGTCTCTTCCGCTTCCGGCACGCGCGAAGCGATGATCGAGAGAATAAACCGGTAAGCCAGAGCCGAGCGGGAGAGCACTTCCGTATAATCAGTCTTGGTGCGCAGGTCGATAAGGCTCTTGAGTTCGTCAAGCAGGTCGGGCTTGTCGTCGATCCGGAACACGGGGCTGTTTCGCAATTCGATCGGCAGCAGCGCGCCGGGGCTGATGTGGCGGATGCTGAGGAATTCGAACTCCCATGGCTCGCCATCCCCTTCATAACAATAAACGTAAGGGCCGGGGCGTTCGATTACGAAAGCAAAGCCGGCGGGAACGGTCAGGCGCTTCTTGTTTACATAAAGCACCCCCTCTCCGGCGGTAGAATGCTTGATCAGAATGCGGCGCGGGCCTAGCAGTTGACGCGCGTCGTTATAATAATTGCGGGTGGTGACCTTCTGCCGCCCCGCATGGTAGAGGTAAAAAGGAGGGAGCCAGTTTTCCATCAGATAATCCTTCTTTCTTGCCGTTACGGATAAGTAAATGATGCGGGTCAAGTATGTGCTATAAAAGTCAAGGAAATCATGTTGATATTGGGAGATTATGATGCATTACTTATATAAGATCAATCAAAAACATCCTTAAAGGAGTTTTCAATGGCAAAGAAGACCAACATCCTGCTTATTACCAGCGACCAGCAGCACTGGAACACTCTCGGTGTTCTCAATCCCGAGATCAAGACCCCGAACCTTGACCGTCTGGCAAAAGAAGGCACCCTTTACACCCGCGCCTACTGCCCCAACCCGACCTGCACCCCCACCCGCGCGTCGATCATCACCGGCCAGTACCCCAGCCAGCACGGCGCTTACAGCCTCGGTACCAAACTGATGGAAGACCGCCACACTGTGGGCGAGGATTTCATGGAAGCCGGTTACCGCACCGCCCTCGTCGGCAAGGCCCACTTCCAGCCTCTTAAGAGCACCGAAGAATATCCGAGCCTCGAGGCCTATCCGATCTTGCAGGACCTGGAGTTCTGGAAAAATTACGACGAGACATTTTACGGCTTTGACCATGTCGAACTTGCGCGCAACCATACCGACGAGGCCCATGTTGGTCAGCATTACGCCTTATGGCTGGAGGAGAAGGGCTGCGAGAATTGGCGCGATTATTTCCGCACCCCCACCGGCAAGGTTGAGCATCAGAAACACAAATGGCTAATCCCCGAAGAGTTCCATTACAATACATGGATCGCCGAGCGTTCAAACGCCATGCTCGATGAATTCGCCGCCAAGGACGAACCCTTTTTCCTCTGGGCCAGCTTTTTTGATCCCCACCCCGATTATCTCGTCCCCGAACCATGGGACACGATGTACGATCCGGAGAAGATCACGGTTCCTGAAATATTCGAGGGCGAGCATGATGTCAACCCGCCCCACTTCCAGAAGACGCAGGAAGAAAAGCCTGACTTCTCCTATCTCAAGGAGGAGGGGGGTAACGGCTGTCACGGCTGCCACAGCCACCTGCATGACAAGAAGGAGCTCGCCAAGGATATCGCCATTTACTACGGCATGGTAAGCTGCATGGACAAGTATATCGGAAAGATTGTGGACAGGCTCGACGAGCTTGGCATGAAAGAGAACACGTTGATCGTCTTCTCCACCGACCACGGCCATTTCTTCGGCCAGCACGGACTCGTTCGCAAAGGGCCTTTCCATTACGAAGACATGGTGAAGATTCCCTTTATCGTGCGCCAGCCCGGAACTGTTCCCGCGGGCAAGCAGTCCGACGCCATGCAGAGTCTGGTCGACCTCGCCCCCTCCTTCCTCAAACACTGCGGAATCGAGGTTCCCAATGAGATGACCGGCGTGGACCAGACCCCTGTCTGGAAAGGCGAGGAAGAGGAGGCGCGCGATCATGTTCTCGTCGAGAACCGCCATCAGCCCACGACCATAAACCACAAGACTTATATCGGCAAGCGTTACAAAATTACGGTTTATTACGGGCAGGATTACGGCGAGGTTTTCGACCTGCATGAAGATCCGTGCGAGGTGAAAAATCTCTGGAGCTCTCCGGAGCATCAGGAATTGAAGAAAGACCTGCTTCTGAAGTTCATGCACGCCGAGATGGGCAAGGAGCCCATACCCATGCCGAGAATCTCGGGCGCGTAGATAGTTTACCAGCCAACAAGAAAGCCCCGGCTTCGTACCGGGGCTTTTTCGTTTGATCATGTCCCGAATTTATTTTTTGCGCTCCAGAACGTAATCGCTCAGCAGGCGCAGCATGAGAGCGTCTTTGGAGAAGCCTTTGAGGGCCTCTTTAGCCTCGATGGATTTGTCTTTGGCAAGCTCGCGGGCTTCTTCAATTCCGAGAATAGCCGGGTAGGTGGCTTTGCCCTGCTTGGCGTCCTGCCCCGCGGTCTTGCCCAACACTTCGGATGTGGATTCGATATCGAGCAGGTCGTCGGTAATCTGGAACATTACCCCGAGGGCGCGGCCGTATTTCGAGAGCGCATCAATATCTTCCAGTTTTGCCCCGGCCACGATCCCGCCGATCTTGCAGGCGGCGGTGATGAGTGCGCCGGTCTTCCATTTGTCGATCGCCTCAATCTGGTCTAGCTCTAGTTTTTTGCCTTCCCCTTCAAGGTCGAGCACCTGACCGCCAACCATGCCGACCGATCCCGAAGCCTTGGCGAGAATGGCGCACGCGCGGGCGGCTTTCTCCGGCGCGAGGCCGGAAGCTAGCACCTCGAAAGCCATGGTGAGTAGCGCGTCACCCGCAAGGACTGCCATCGCCTCGCCGTAGGCCTTGTGGCAACTCAGCTTGCCCCGGCGCATGTCCGCGTTATCCATGCAGGGCAGGTCGTCGTGGATAAGGCTGTAGGAGTGGATCATCTCCAGCGCGCAACCGGCGGCCAATTCTTCACTCTCATCCCCTCCGCCGCAGGCGCGGGAGCTCATGATCACAAGCAGTGGGCGCAGTCTCTTGCCCCCGCCGATAACGCTTGCCCGCATCGCCTCGTGCAGCACCTCGGGTTTCATGTCGGCTTTGGGCAAAGCCTTTTCGAGGGCGGCGTTGATGCCGGGAAGCTTGTCGTCAATGTATTTGTGCAGTCGGTTCATGCTCGGCCTTTACAGGTCAAAGTCGGCGAAGACGAAAGTGTGGTCGGAAGGTTTTTCGAGCTTACGGGCCTCGAAATCTATCTCCACCTTTGTGGATCTTTCGGCGACGCTCGGCGTGGTGAGAATGTGGTCGATGCGCCAGCCAAGTCCCCGCTCAAGCGCTCCCCGCACGCGGTAATCCCAGAAGGTGAATTTGCCTTCCTCGGGGATGTGTTTGCGGAAGATGTCGATAAAGCCGAACCCGGTTACCCCGGCGAAGGCGTCGATAACCGCCTGACAGTGGCAGACGTGGGGCCATATTTTTTTCGAGTCATGCACGTCGATCGGCGTGGGCGCAACATTGAGGTCGCCAACCCATACGACCTTGCTCTTGGCGGAGCTCTTGAAATTCTTGTCGAGATATTTGCGGAGCCTGCCGAACCATTCAAGCTTGAATTTGAATTTCTCGTGTTCAAGGTCGCGGCCCTGGGGCACGTATGTGTTGATCAGGTGGATGCCCTTGTACTCGATGTGCGCGAGGCGGGTAGAGCTGTCCTCGTCGGAGTCGAGCCCGTCCTGCAAACCGAAAGAAGCCTTGGTGCATTTCTCTTTTGTAATTACAGCCACGCCGTTATACGATTTCTGCCCGCGGTAGACTACGTGCCAGCCGGTGTCGGTAAATTCACTCTCGGGGAAATCGTCGTCCACCGCCTTGGTCTCCTGCAGGGCGAGGATGTCGGGCGAGTTTGCATCGAGCCAGTCCAGAATAATCTGGAGGCGCGAGCGGACTGAATTGCAGTTGAAGGTTGCTATTCTCATGAGGATATGATGCCCTATTTGTGGCGTCTGTCAAGATATCTTTGAGGTGAGGGAGGCGGGGTTCACTCCTCGTTCATAATGCGTCGAAGCTGTTCTTGTTCAGCCGGAGCAAGCTTGTTATACTGCTCCAGATTTTCTTTTGTAATCATTCCCTGTCCGTCCGACTGCCCTTCATCTCGGTTATCTCGTTCTCCAGCTACTTTCGTTGTCCTGTACTCATCTTCCGTAGCCTGCCTCTGGATAAGGTCGGTTCCCTTTTTGGCAATGATGATGCCGGCGATGCCGATGATGATCGCCGCGAAGACTACCGCCGCGTTTTTGAGTTTGCGCTTGAACCATATCTGGCGATAGGTGGCGCGATGCTCTTTTGAAATCGATCCGCTTTCACTCAGGAAGATTGCCCTTAGTTTGCGCTTCTGGTTTGAGGAGGGCCTCGTAAATTTTACGCCCGCCGAAAAGCCCCAGCCGTCCACGACCTCGGCGTTGCGAATAACGGTTGCGTTCAGGCTGAGCTTCGGTTCGCTGTCGAACTCCAGCAGGATGGAGGCGTTTTCTGTGAAGGGGGATAGGGTCGGGTCTTCCACAGCCACCTTGCACCCGCTCTCCGATACGTTCGAGATCAGACCGGGATAGATGCTCTCGGCAACCTTGCCATTTTCGTCAAGAATGCCGATCTTGGCGAAGATGGCGCAGTCCATGCGGAAGGCTCTCTTGATCTGTTTCTGGTTGCTCATCCGATCCTCCGTGGACATGGCGATATGTTCATTATGCAATTTACCCTATTTCGTCGTCGGCACAAGTTTGAATCGTGTTTTTATTCGCTTTGCGCGAGAGGTTAAAAGGGGCCGAGTAGGAAAAAGTATTCCGGGTTCTTTCCCTTGCCGCCGAGGAAGGGGGTGAGGTCCGGCCCCCGCATCGGTACGCCGAACTGGCTCGCTGTTTCCTTTACATTTACCAGTATCTCGTCCAGCGCTTCTTCATTAACCCGCCCGGTGCCGCGCAAGATATCCTTTTTGTCCGCCTCGTACTGAGGTTTTAAAAGGCTCATGATCATGCCGCCGGGTTTGATGAGGCTGCGTGCCTTGGGCAGCACCTTCTCCTGTTTTGTCCAGCCCACGTCGCATGAGATAAAGTCGACAAGTTCCGGCAACTCAACATGCAGGGCGTTTGTCCTCTCCATTACCACCACGCGTTCGTCGTTGCGCAGGTTCCATGCGAGGGTGCCATAGCAGGTGTCGACAGAATATACTTTCGCCGCGCCTGCCTGCAGGAGCCCATCCACAAAGCCGCCCACATGGCTGCCGAGGTCGCAGCAGGTAAGCCCTGTAACGTCGAGACCAAAATTTTTCAGCCCCCACTCCATCTTCTCTCCGCCCCGTCCCACATAGCTCATGATATTTGTTCCGTTATCTGTTTGTAGAGCCCAATAATTTCCGGGCCGAGACGCGAGCGGTCAAATTTCTCAAGCGCCCGTTCCCTGCCTTTCTCTCCCACTAATTTTCTGGATTCTTCATCCGCCGCGAGCTCAGAGATTTTTCCGGCCAGAGCGTCTGTCTCGCCCACAGGCACCAGATATCCGCTCACGCCGTCTTCGATAATTTCTCGCGGCCCGCCGTTAGCGAAACTTACAACCGGTTTCCCCGCCGCCATCGCCTCTGCCACCACTCGCCCGAAAGATTCCGGCCGCATCGAGGTGCAGGCTACAATGTCGGCGGCGGCGTAGGCATCTTCCGGATTGTTGCTGAATCCCGCGAGCATTACACTTTCACCCAGACCTTTTTCTTCAATCCTCGCGCGCACCGAATCGGCGTATCCCCGCAGCTCGGGATCAGAAGTCTCGTAAGCTTCTTGCCCGATCATGATGAATTTCATGGCTTTCCCGCCGCTCGCGAGAGCCAATGCTTTCTGCGCCGCATCGACAAAAACATGCTGTCCCTTGAGGGGGCAGAGCATGCCCATGTGCAGGACAGCTATTTTGTCTTTTTCAATTCCCCATTCGCGCCTCTGCCCGTCCCGGTTGCCGGAAGAGAAATACTCGCAGTCGATGCCGTTGTATATTACCCGCACTTTATCCGCCGCTCTTCCCTTGCCCAATGATTTGCCGGTACTCTTCGAGTTCGCGATTATGGCGTGTGGGATAAGGCCAGCCATCATGCGGAAAAGTTTTCCTTCGGTGGTATCGCCGATAATTTCCCGCAGGTGCCAGATTATCTTCGCCCCGGAAATGATCCGCGCCGGGAGAGACAGATAATGGGTCTTGTATGAATTCGAATGGACAATGTCGTAAGCGCCGCGCCTGATAAGCGAGGCCATTTTGACTGAGCAGGCGAGGGCGGTGACGAACGATCTGGCGAGGGTCAGAGGTTTAAGCCCGCCGCGTCTGCTTACGCCCGCAATGTTTCCCTGATCTATATGGTAATATATAACGCCGCGCGCGGAGAGTTCTTTCTCAAGCGGCCCCCGTCCGAAGAGAAGCACCTCCGGTTCAATATGCTCGCGGTCGAGGGTGCCAATAATATCAAGAAGGCTCCGCTCGCCCCCGCCGAGGATGCCGACGATGTTGGTGAAGAGGATGCGGAGTTTGCGTTTGTCCGTCGAATCTTTCATGACTGGATTTTAGCGATAGAGGGGGCGGGATGCAATCAATCCGGAACTATTTCTGCCTGCCGGGGTAAGTTGCCTTTGCGATCCAGTTCTGCGCCCGCTCCTTGCATGCCTTGTCGGCGAAGATAGGGATGAGGCCGATATACGACTGCTCCATGTTTCCGCGCCAGATGCTCCTGAGTGATGCGAGCATGACGAGGGTGCATCCAGCTTCTTTAGAGGAGAGCTCTACCGTTACGCTTCTGCCGCACCCGAATGCTTCGGCGAAGAATGGAAGGCTCTCAGTGGTGAGGGTGATCTCGATGCGCTCGGCCGAGACGATCTTTGCGGTGAAATGAAACCCGCGGCCGCTGTCTTTCTTGTCGGTCGAGAGGTTGACCCATATCATGCCCGGAATATCGACAAGACGCTCCGAGTCGTGGTGCGCAAGGTGCACCCGCTCCAGAATAATAAAGACGCAGAACATGGCTCCAACCGAGAGGAGGATTATTAAGGCGTGCATCTCGCTCGCGCCGAGAAGGAGCATGCTCATCAGTCCCGTAGCCAGCCCCAGCAGGGACATGGCGGCCACGGTCTGGGGTACGGAAAGACCGAGCCGGCGCAGGCGGTGGGCCAGATGGTTGTGGTCAGACCTGACGGGGCTGCGCCCGTGGCTGATGCGGAGTATTATCACGCTCATTGTGTCGTAAAGCGGGACGCTGAGAACCAGCACCGGCAGCATGACCGGCGAGAGCGAGTCGGAATCGGCCTGCATGAAATCGCTGACCAGTGGGATAGAGGCAAGAAGATATCCGAGCAGCAGGCTTCCCCCGCTGCCCATGAATGTTTTCGCCGGGTGCCAGTTCCACCGCAGAAAGCCCAGCACCGCCCCCGAAATCGCGGCAAGCAGAACCGCCACATTTTCCTGCCCTGTAATAATCATGAACATCAGGAACACCATGGAGGCGACCAGGGCAAGCGATCCGGCAAGCCCGTCGATGCCGTCCACAAGGTTGAAGGCGTTCATGATGCCGACGATCCACAACACTGTGAGGATGAAAACAACCGGCTCCGGGATGTGGCCGAGGGTAGGCTTGACCCCGAAATGCACCAGCATCGCCGCCACCGTGCACTCCGCTAGCAGCCGGAACCCGACCCCGGTCTGCTTTGCGTCGTCAATAACGCCGAGAACGGTTATCGCCACAGCTCCGATACCGATGACCAGTATTTTTGTCCATGCTTCGCTGTTGGGGGTGGGCAGCATGCGCTGCAGGTCGACTGGCAGGAAATGCCGTCCGTACATCACAACGGCCGCGTGGATGCCTATAATCAAGGCAAGGGCAATCATCATCGACAGCCCGCCCATCAGTGGCGTGGGCGCTTCATGGGTGCGTCCGCCGCGCGGAATATCCACAAGGCCTATCTTCGGCGCGCACCAGATACTGATGCGAACCAGCATCGCAGAAGCTATATATGTAACCAGAATAAAATATCCCGGCACAATCATATTGTCCAGCATCTATCGCCCATCTATTCACTAAATGTATAAATACACTTTATCATTATAATAAAAGCGATCAACGTTTTTTAGGTAGAATATAAGCACCTTTTGAAAATTAAGATATTTATCCCCAAGTCTTTCGGATAGCCCCGGTGTGGGCGTAGGCTTTGCCGTATTTTATGGGTATTGACGGGGTTTGTGAAAAATGGTATTAATTTACGGCCTAAGCGGGTTACTGCGGTCTTTTCAGCTTATGCCTTCGCAAGTGGTTAGATGCTTGTCTGGCAAAGTATCGAAAAAGTGCGGGTAACCTTTTCCTCGGTAACTTGGTGACTTCCCCAAAATATCTGCTTGGGCACCCGCGCGGAAGCTTTGCTGCCAGAGGCAGCTGTGTCTTCATAAGCGTCGGCACGAAATATGTTTATACGAAAAAACAATAGATGAAAGGAGATATCGTATGCACGAACAGACCAAGGAGATCACGGATCTGATTCTCAAGGCCGCGGCGAAGGCCAAGCTGGAGACCAGCGGAGAGCCGGAGCCGGGCTTGACAAAACCGATTCAGTGGCCTGCCGAGTGTACCGTAGGCCCCGGCCTCGAAGGCGCCATCGCCTGCGAGACAAAGATCGGCTACGTTAACGGGTCCAAGGGGTGGCTTGTTTACCGGGGATATAATATCTTCGACCTCTGCGCCTACTCGACCTTCGAGGAGGTCTCTTACCTCCTTCTTCACGGCAGCCTGCCCACAAAGAAGCAGCTCGAAAAGTTCAACAACAAACTGGTGGAATACCGTTTTCTGCCCAAGACCATGCGCCAGCTCCTGAGCTTCCCCG
>JAFGWW010000278.1 GCA_016936955.1 Planctomycetota bacterium
CGTCGAGGAGGTCCATCATCCTTCCGAGCCGGTATTCGTCCACCACCCCGGCGAGAATAGGCCAGAAACCCGCGACAGTGATGACGTTGCTTAGTGAGCCATCGCGGAAGCGGTCGGTGTAAATTCCGAGCTCCTCATTCCACATCTTTTCGTTCAGATACCCGGTCAACGCTTTTACTTCCTTATCAAGGTCGGAAAGGTCGTAAGCGGCGGCGATCTCTTTGCCCATCTTGAGGAGATACTGCGCCGATATAAGGGCCTGGGCGGTGGCGTCAACCCAGCTCATGAAGCCGTGGTGGAAAGAGTGGTTGCAATCCTCGGGGCAGCGTGGCTGGTTGTCCATGCCGCAACCCCAGCCGCTGCTCCAGTACGATCCGTCGGGCCAGCTACGATAAGATCGCATCCAGCGGTGATAAGCAAAAAGCGCAGGGAAAATATTTGTAAGGCGTTCCTTGTCACCGAAGTTGAGATAATACTCCCACTCGCACCACGGCATCACGTTCGGCCCCGTACTCGACGGGTCGTGGCGTTCGAAACGTTCCGCGCCGGTTTCTTCATTCAGCTGCCTGCTGATAAAACCGTCATTGTGCTGCTTGGCGTAAAAGTTATCCAGAGTGCCCTGAAAGTCGAACGCGCTCTTACCGTATCTGGCAAACATGAGTATGAACGAGCTGTCCCACATGAAGAGGTCGCCGTTGAATGCGGTGTCGATAAAGGGGCTGACAAAACCGGTGCCGGCTTTGGGGCTCAGGATGTTGCGGTAGGCGATCTCCCACGTCTTTCTGTAGCAGGCGAGAGCGTCATCGTGCCCTGCCCAGTATGGCTGGGGGAGCTGGTTGTAGAATTTATCGAAGTCGGGGAGGGTGACCGCCCGCATTTCCCTGCCGGGAAAGGGGTTGTCTTTGAATATCTCTTGCTCAACGTGGGGATATATGGTGCCGTCGCTCATGTTTCTCTCCTGCAAGGGTGGTTTCCATAACAGGAAATATACTACCAGCGCCTCCAGCTAAAAATGTTGATTAATGACGCAAAGATGTCCATAATTGATATTATGACTCACATCGTAAATATCATATATAACCAGAAATACGAGAAATACTTTCTCCCCGACCGCCGCTCCGGCTACGACTCGGCCCTTTATCGTATTGCCCATGAAAAATGGGATAAAGGGTCATATTACCGTGCCAGCAATATCTCGGTTATTACGCTAATGTTTGTCGCTTCCGGGAAGGGGGAGGCGAGTCTGTGCGGTGAGAGTTTTATAGCAGAAAAAGGTCTGGTTATGATATATGGGGGAGAGACCGAATTCACTCTCAAGCCCCAGAGCCGGATGGAGGTCTACGTCATCTGCGTTGCCCAGGGCATGGGCGATCTTATCCTCTCCTATGGTCTGAAAGAGTCGATGCGCTTTCCGCTTGGCGCGTTGCAGGGGCATGTTTTCCGAAACTGTTCGGAGATGATAGAAATGGCTCTATCCGATTGCGAGGCGAAGCAGGATGTATGCAACCACTACATGCACGCGTTATTTGCCATGATCGGCAAGAGCTCAGGCGAAGAGCGTGGCGGCCTTGGTAAGTCGGAAACCAAGCTGCGCAATATCTGCAACTTCATCGATACGAATCTCGAACGGATCCGCAGCGCCCGTGACATCGCGGAGTATTCAGGCTATACCCCCGAGCATCTGAGCAGGATGTTCAAGAAGCACAAGGGGGTGACACTCCTCAAATATATCAGGAAAAAGCAGATGCTTCTCGCGGAGCACCTTATCGGCAACAGCGGATTTCTTGTCGAGGAAGCGGCGGATTATTTCGGTTTCAGTGACGCCTATTCCTTCTCGAAAGCATTCCGAAAAACCATGGGCTTTTCGCCGGGAGCATGCCGCAAGAAAAGAGGCCTTCAGTAGCTGTCAGATGCTTTGCGCCGGCATTTTAATACAGCCCTGTGTGCGTATGCTGTGCTGGTGCAGGAGCATCGCAAAATCCACCATTTTCATGAACTGGGCAACATTGAAGGGCTTGTGAAGGTATCGATGCAATTGTTCTGCTCCAGTTTTTGATCAAGGTTTTTCTCGTAAGCCCCCGATATTACAATGCAAGGAATGTCCCGCAACTTCGCGGCTGCGGCCAGTTCAAATCCACCCATGAGCGGCATGTTTATGTCTGTCACCAGAAGGGCGAAAGGGTCTCTCAAAAGCAGGTCCATGGCTTTGTTGGGATCCGCGCGCATGACAGACTCGTAGCCTTGCTTTGCCAGGGTGATTCTGACCAGCTCCAGAATATCAGCCTCGTCGTCTACGATCAAAGCTTTGCCGTCATTCATGGGCGTCGTTCCTCAAGTTGGCCTGCGGTCGCTAATGTTTCTGCAGGTGCGGTCTTTTTGCGGCGGATATACTACAGGGAGATATTTTATTATCAAAGGAAAATAATTTCCCATTGACAGGAAATAAATTTCCCGTATTGTTAAGTTGTGATCTTTTGCCTGTAATCACAAAGGATATACAGCCGCCATGAAAAGCATGAATCCGAGCCTTAAAGCATCAAAACCGGCGAAAAAAGTCGGGATCAAGCATATCGCCAGCGAGGCGGGGTGTTCCGCCTCTACGGTCAGCCGGATATTGAATAACTACTCCGAGTTCAAGGTGAGCAAGGATGTGAGAGATAAGGTGATGGCGGTTGCGCAGAAATATAATTACAGCCCCCATCCCATATTGAGAACCATCCGCGCCCAGAAGACATGGATGGTCTCCCTCCTTGATTACGGCGCCAGTTCGCACGAAGCGCTTTCGATGATGCGCAAGGCTATCGTGCCGGTTCTGCAGAAGTCGGGTTATCAGGTCGGATGCAATTTCATGCCCGATGATTCCGATCAGGGCCGGGAATATTTCCCGGACTGGAATGTTGACGGGGTCGCTTTTGCGGATGCTTACGACGTCAACCGCCTTGGGCGTCTTGATAAATCCGGAATACCTTATGTTTCCATGAATGGCGTATGTGGCCCGAACGGTGCGGCGGTATTGCCTGATGAGGCTGACGGAATGAGGCAGGCTTTCCAGCATCTGTATGATCAGGGGCACAGGGAAATCGCATACCTGATCCACGACCGTTTTGCGTCGCCCCCTGCGTCAACTCACATCTCGGTGGACTTGCGTGAGAGCGCCTATGTGGCCTGCATGAAAGACGCTGGCTTGTCGCCCCTTGTTGCTCACGGGGCGCAGGGTACTCTGGCCAGATTCCTGCAGGAGGCGGTAGGTCAAAACAAGGCGACAGCCATTATATGCTATAATATATATACGGGGGTGGCGGCTTTGCATGAAGCGTGGCGGCAGGGGATATCAGTTCCGAAAGATTTGAGCGTCATGTGTTTTGATAACGTATATCCGAGCGAGCATACCATACCCGCAATGACCTGCGTCAGCCATCACATCCGTGAAATTGGCGAGACAGCTGGTGAGATGCTTCTGAAGATGATGGCGGATTCTGAAACGATGAGGGGGCATACGGTCAGATTGAAACCACATCTGACAGTTCGTGAATCAACCGCCCCTGTTGCATAAATTGATGGTGAATATGAAGTTTTTGAAATGGGTGTTCAACGATAGATAGTCTATGGGGATAGGCTCTGAGGAGTAAGGCAATGAGTATGTCTGCCAGTTATAATAAAAAATCCGCTTTCACTCTGGTTGAGTTGCTGGTTGTAATTTCAATCATTACAATTCTCGCAAGCCTGTTGCTGCCTGCGCTCAGTAATGCTTTAGATGCGGCCAGAACCACCAGCTGTGTCTCCAATTTGAAACAGATCGGGATCGGAAGCCTTATGTACGGCGACGACAATCCAAATTACATTCCTATTTCAGAATGGAAAGACCTTTCCCATTGGAGCGGTGACTGGGTGCGCTGGGCCGGGATTCTTGCCGGCGGTGAATACACGTCAGCTCCCCGTTCCTCGAAAGATGATCTGCCCAATAACGCGGCGTCGGTTTTCCACTGTCCTTCAGGATTGGCGGATGCCTTTACGACTGGGGGGCCAACCTCCCTATACGACCCGATTAATCTTCGTCCTTACAAAAGTCTGATCTATCCAACTCCCGGTGGATATAATGGCCAGAATACCCGCGTGCACGTATGGTACTCCACCAACGGGAGTTCAGGCACTTCCGCCAGGCCCAATTGGCGGGTTTTCCCTGACAATCAGGCCCAGTCGTGGGCGAGTTGGAACAACCTGCCAAAGATGAAAAGAATCAGCCACCCCTCTGCGACAGTAGCCATATACGACGGGTGTACATGCGTGAATGCGAGCGCGGGCAATCGCATGAGTCGCAGGCACGGCGGCGGGAACAGCATAAACCTCCTGTTTTATGACGGCCGCGCCGTCAATGTTGACATATCAAAAATTCCCCCTCCAACATTGTACTGGAACGTAACCAATCTAAATGACTTGAACCCGGATATAAAGTGGTATGTGAACCAGTGATCTTCGCTGTTCTGGATAATGGGTGAGTAAATTTAACGCTTCGGATTGGTTGAGCGCATTAAGTGCTATCAATGGCTGTCTGTGAGTGGGCAGCCATTTTATTTGGCGTGTACCTGCATTAGTGGCGGTAATGCCTCTTGCGTGAAATGGATTAAATCGGTTGCTATATTCTTTTTTAGAGGGTATAGTTATAAAATAATCATGAATAATGTATTTTGCGGAGAATGCGCTGTCTTTTTTGCACGTTCATCTGCTTTATTAAGGAGTGTGCATGTCTGGATTGAGGTTGGGCTGGATTGCAGTGAGCTTTGTTTTTTATGTAAGCATCTGTTCTGTATCGCTTTGCGAGGATGGGGTGACGGATGGGGAGATAAAGCTGGGCCAATCCTGTGCCCTTGAAGGCCCAACCGGTTATCTTGGAACAAGAATGAAAGCCGGTCTGCTGGCGGCTTTTGCGGAAGAGAACGACAAGGGCGGTATCAATGGCCGCAAAATTACCTTGGTGACGAAAGATGACGGTTACGAGCCTGAGAAAGCCGTCAAGAATATCAAGGAGCTTATCCATAAGGAAAAGGTATTCCTTATCATCGGTGAAGTCGGAACTCCCACGTCCAAGGCGGTTGTGCCGATTACCGAGAAGGCCAAGGTTCCATTCTTTGGCCCTTTCACCGGCGCCGGATTCCTGCGCGATCCCGAGAAGAAAGTTATCAATGTCCGCGGCAGTTATGCCGAGGAGATGGAGCGCCATGCCCAGTACCTTGTGGATAAAAAGAAGCTTACCAGAATCGCCTGTCTCTATCAGAATGACGGCTATGGGCAGATAGGGCTTCAGGGTATTCAGGAAGCACTTAAAAAGCGCGATATGGAATTGGTCGCCACCGGCACGTATGAGCGCAATACCTTGGCTGTGAAAGACGCCCTGCTTGAAATCAGAAAAGGCAATCCTGAAGCGGTCGTCATGGTTGGCACATACAGGCCGTGCACTGCCTTTATCAAGCTTGCCAAAAAGTTCATGAAAGATGCGGTATACTGCAACTTATCCTTTGTGGGGACAGACGCCCTCAATGCTGAACTGGGTGAAGACGGCGAGGGGTGTGTCATCTCGCAGGTCGTGAATTACCCGTGGGACGACAGTGTGCCGCTAGTTAAAGATTACCTCGCCGCCATGAAGAAGTATCAGAAAGATGTCAAGACCGGCTTTGTCTCCCTTGAGGGTTACATGGTTGGAAAACTGTTCTGCATGGCCGTCAAAGCCAACAAGGGTGACTTGACCCGCGAATCAATAATCAGGACCATCGAGGAAACAAAGACCTTTGACCTTGGCGGCGTAACCCTTACTTTTGGCCCCAAAGACCATCAGGGAATGGATAAGATCTATCTTACCATCATCAAGGACGGTAAAGTCCAGAAGCTTGAAGAATAGCTTTTCCTTCACCCACTACTGCTTTTTCATTCCGTATACCTTCTTCGCGATATTTATATATTGCATCCAGTCATATGCCGTGAGGTTATGTTTCCCTGTCCGCAGATGATAGCTCAGACAACCGGACTGGACCGGGGCGTCAGGCTTGGGGGGTAGTGAAGGAAAGGGGCTGTCTTTACGGTAGAGAGACCACACCGGCGCGGCATCGCGAATGGACAGGAATTCTCCAAGCGGGTCTGCCCATCCGTCTTCCGATGCGCTGGCTACGCATGCGACCTGCGGGGCGATAAGGGCGATAAGCATGTGCTGGTCAACAGGCAGCGTATCTTCCTTGTCATTGTATTTTCGATAATTCAGGCAGAACCAGTGGGGGAAGACCACGTTTATTTTCTGTATCGTTTCTCCCTGCCGCCTACGCGCAAGAGCAGCGCCCGTGCATCCGGAGCAGTTTGACGCCGCAAGCGCAAAGCGATGATCCATGGTCGCGGCCCACAATGCGGTCTTGCCTCCCCGGGAGTGGCCAACTACGCCGACGCGCGTGGCATCGATA
>JAFGWW010000279.1 GCA_016936955.1 Planctomycetota bacterium
ATTGGTCGGGTTCATGAGGCGGGTATAGATATTTCCGAATTCCTTGAGGGCGAAAAGATTCGCCGCGTGTTCGGAATCACGGAAAGCGTAACTTGAGGTTTGATATATGGGCACCGCGCGGGACAGAGTCTCCCTGTCCGGCTTGTGCCCTGCGTGAAGCGAAATGGTGGAAAGACCGCTTTTATTTTCAGACATTATTTTCTCCAATCAAATCCGGCAGCCCGATGCCGGTTTCATAAAATACATTCAGATGACAAAGTCGCCCAGCCCGTGCCGGGGGCCGCCCCTGCGGCTCGCGTCGGCAAAATCGGCAATACTGTAACGACCCAAAACCTCGGTAACGGCGCAGGCCGCCTCGGCCCACATGGAGAGCAAGGGGCTGCGCGCGCTTTTGTCGTCAAGCGGCAGGCCCTTGCCGTCAACACCCTCCACCAGAGAAAGATTGCCTTCGAAAAAAACTATCACCTCACTCGCCTTTATATTTCGCGCCGGTCGCGCAAGCAGGTACCCACCCTCCTTGCCCCGGCGACTCTCAACAAACCCGCCCTGCCGCAGCTCACGCAGAATCGCCTGCAGAAACTGGCGCGGAATGTCCTGCGCCGCCGCGATCTGGTCAATCGTGACCGACCCCGCCTCATCCCGAAGGGCAAGCTCCACAAGCGCATAAAGCGCGTACTGGCATTTCTGACTTATCTGCATCTCGGCTTCCAAAGTATACTAATCTGGTCAGGATTATACACTTTAAAATACCAGCAGTCAATTCAAATACCTCAACTTTTATCGGAAAAGATGCAGCGCGCCCCTGCTATCGCACAGGCGGGTAATTTTAGCTCCATCCATGACTTTTTATTTTGACAAACGCAGGGCGGAGAGTAAACTGAAATCGTGGCGCAAATATTTGCGCAAATACTTGCTTCCGGATTAAGGCCACCAGAAAGCGACCAGAATGAGCGTTACTCTCAAAGAAATAGCGACGTGCAGCGGCTGCTCGGTTACGACGGTTTCCCGGGTCTTGCGCCAGCAGGGCGATATCTCGGAAGACACGCGTGTGCGGGTAATGGATGCGGCGAAGAAATTGAAATACCGGCCGAACTTCCTTGTGCGCGGCATCCAGACCGGAAAAACCATGACCATCGGCATGGTCACGCTGCTGTCTGATTATCACGCCCAGATCCTGCAAGGGGTTCATGACAGGCTGATCGAGGATGAATATGTGGCCATCGTCCTGCGCAACGACAAGAAACCGGACGGAAGTTTCGCGCAGGAATCGGAGACAAACCAGATCCACCGGCTCGTCGACCGCCGCATTGACGGAATAATCATGACCCCGGTGGAGGACGAGGAGAACGAGGCCTACCTCCGGGAAATCCGCAACCACGAGCTTCCGCTGGTTCTGGTTGACCGCGACATGCCGAATGCGGCCAGCAATTTTGTCGGCAGCGACGATTATCTGGGCGGGAAGATGGCGGCTGAGCATCTGCTGGAAAATGGCCACCGCAGAATCGCCCACCTTGCAGGCCCCGACTTTGTCACCACCGCACGCCTCAGAAAAGAAGGCTTCCTCGACGCGCTAAAAGCCGCCGGGATCAACGACAGCGTTGTCATAACCGACAAGACCTTTGCCGATGGAATGGCACAGGCAAGGGAACTGCTCTCCTCCGCCGACCGCCCCACCGCCATCTTCACAGCCAACGACCTGCTTGCAGCAGGAACATACAAAGCTGCGGCGGAACTGGGCATAAGCATCCCGGACGACCTCTCCGTCGTGGGCTTCGGCAATCTCTCTTTCGGCGAGATGATAAACCCGGCCCTCACAACCTTCGACCAGCAACCATACAACATCGGCCGCATCGCCGCAGACATGCTACTCGAAATGATAAATCCGGAGGCTTCCGCCCATGAGAGCAAGCCTGTCAAAAAGCATCTAGCACCCATACTTATCCCGCGCAAATCGGTACGCAGCATATAAGGAGTATTTTCATGGTCATGCGGTTATTCATATTTGCCTTAATCTTTCTTAACAGCGTCGGTTTTGCCGCGGAGAGCGTATGGAAACTTTCACCCATAAACGGCAATAAGGAAAAAGGCTGGGCTGAAGACGAGAACTGGACCCACGCAAAGAAAAACCCCCTTAGCGATAACGGGGCAGAATGGACCCTCGCCGTTCAGGAGGAGAAGAATCCCGACCTTACGGCAAAATACGCCCTGATGACAGAGGGAAGCTACGTGGATTACAACCATGTCTGGCAATTCGGCCCGAAAGCAAAAGACCCGGCCCAGAAATACATGGGCAACATCCTCTCGACCCGTCCCGATGACAAGACCGCCCAGTCGAGCCGCTCCTCGGCCATTCTCTTCCGCGCCCCCAAAAGCGGGAGCTTCTCCGTAACGATCAAAGGCACCATAGCAGTGCAGAATCCATCGGCCGGGCATGCACGGATTACAATTTACACGCTCAACAAGAAACGCGACAAGGCCGAGGAACTGGCAGTCTTCAACCTCAACAAAAAGGCTGAGGGCGCTTTCGGCAATTTCCCCGACAACTTTGCCTTCGACAAAAAGATCAAGCTCAAGAAAGGCGAGGAGTTCGCCCTGAGGATACAGACGGTAAACCCCGGCAATGCCTCGGCGGGAACCGCTTCCGTTAAACTGGAAGAATTCAGACTGGCAACCAAATAGCGAGGGTGTGATGCAAAGATCTACTTTTTCTCGAGTTCATGGCGCAAGGTTAACTGTGCGTAAAAAAGCTTTCACGCTGGTGGAGCTTCTGGTGGTGATAAGCATTATCAGCATCCTCGCGGGACTGCTGTTGCCCGCCCTCTCGAAAGCCCTCAATCAGGCACGCCGCGTCGCGTGTATAAGCAACCTCAAGCAGATCGATATCCCCTTCAAGGAGTACACGGAAGAGAATAACTACTGGATACCCAACATATGGGGATGGTACAAGACGGGCTCATCGACCTACCTTGCCAACGGCATCGGCTACTACCTTGACAGCACCAACGTACTTTACGCCTGCCCCTCCTCCCCGTCCTACGGTAAATTCGGAACCAGCACCGTAACCTACGGCCTCAACGACCGCATCGGCCACGTATACACCTGGCCCCCGGGACCGCCCGTGAGAAGGATAAACACCATAAAGGAACCGGCCCGTATTATCTCCTTCATCGACGCCAAAACAGGTAGTGACACCTGGGCCGCACGCCCGCGCATCCCCTCGTGGCCGGGATACGGTTCCCGCCTTTTCGGCTGGAACAGGCATGAGGAGGAACCCAACTTCCTCTGCATCGACGGGCACGTTGAAGATCTGCCATATGACATGCTGGACGCAAAAACTTCTTACTGTGAAGACAGGTGGTGCCCATAAAAAAGCCGCCTGTCTTCTCAACCCGGCAACATGAATTATATCTGTCGCGCCTCTTTATATCTAAACTTTCAATGGGGACACATTATGCACGCAAGCAACCTTACGCCATGCCTCACGCTCTGCCTGATACTCATGCTCGCAACCCTCCAAGCCTTTTCCGGAGAGGCTGCCGGCCGCACTTATGTAGTCAACCAGAACCACCCGCAGGCCTCGGACAAGAATGAAGGCACCGCCGACCTTCCTTTCAAAAGTATCACTCCCGCCGCGGAGCGGGCAATGCCGGGCGATACTGTCCTTGTCCACGCCGGGACATATCGCGAGCGGGTTACTCCCGCCCGTTCGGGCAACGAGAACGCGCCCATCACCTACATGGCCGCCCACGGCGAGAAAGTATATATAAAAGGCTCCGACGTCTTTGCCGGGGCATGGGCCAAGGTGGAGGGAAATGTTTACGAAGGCAAGCTGGGCATGGGGATCTTCAAAGGCGAAAACCCGTTCCACCGCACCATAAGCATTGCCGGCGGCGATAAGAGCAAGGAAGCGAGGCCGGTGGCTGACGGAGAGTTGCCGGAAACGCTGGGGCAGGTTTTCGTGAACGGCCGACCCTATTATCAGGTAATGGACCGGAAGATCCTCAATGAGACCGAAGGCAGCTGGATGGTGAACCGCGCAGGCGACGCGATAGTTGTAAACTTCAAAAGCAACGAGGCGGACGCGTCGGAGCAACTTGTCGAAATCTCGGCGCGCAACAGGATCTTCTCCCCCTATCGCCGCGGCCTACGCTACATACACGTCAGAGGTTTCATCATGGAGCAGTGCGCCAACCAGGGCCCCTTCCCGCAGGGCGGCGCCTTCTCCATCCGCAGCGGCAGTCACTGGCTTATCGAGGACAACACGATCCGCTATTCAAAAACCATCGGCCTCGACATCGGCAGCGAATACTGGGACGGCAAAGCCATAGCCCAGGCCACCCCCACGGCGAAAGCAGACCAGAAACTTATCATCGCCAAGCATAACATTATCAGGAACAACATCGTCAGCGACAACGGCCTCTGCGGCATCGCGGGGTGGAACAACCGGGCAACAATCATCACCGGCAACACCGTTGAACGCAACAACCACCTCGGCTACCCTCACGGAGGAGGCTGGGAAGAATGGGCAGGGATCAAACTCCACTGCTCCGACGCCCTCATCGCCGGCAACCTTGTGCGCGACAACGAGGCCCACGGCATCTGGATCGACAACGATTACGGCATGGCCCAGATCTCCCGCAACACCATCCTGAATAATTTACAATCGGGAATCTTCCTCGAGCTCGGAGGTGCGGGCAAAGGCTGCCTTATCGACAATAACGTAATCGGCTACACGCGTTCGCAGGGCGGGTTCTATAACGGCAACGGCATCTACACCCACGACGCTTCCGACATCACCGCCGCCCATAATCTCTTTATCGCCAACGCAGGTTTCGGGGTGTGCATGCGGGTGGTATCAAACAGGAAATTCGGCGGCAAGCTGACCGAAACATCGAATGAAAAAATCTACAACAATATCTTTGTAGGCAACAATCTCGGCGGCATAAGCCTTCCCGCCGACTCAAGCCGCAGCGGCAACAATAAATCCGATTACAACTATTACGCCGCTGTCTGGGGCGGAGAAGGCAAACCCCAGTTCTACACCAATAAATTCCTCACCGACTTCAACTGGGACACCGTCACCAACGAGCTGATGGAAAAGCTCAAGGCAAAAGGAGTAGAGGATAAATACTGGCCCAATCCCGCCTCGTGGAGGATATTCCCCGCCCTGCACCTCAACGCATGGCGCGCCTTCTCCGGACAGGACGAGCACAGCCGCAGCTCCTCCGACGCGGAAGGCAAGATCGGCTTCCGCCTCCGCGCGCGGCAGCCCGAACTCGGATTCACCATAACCCCCGACCTGCTTGAGATGAAGTGCCCTCACGTCGAGGATGCGGACGTGGATTATTACGGCAACCCCATCCCGCAGGAAGGCGCGAAGCCCGGGCCTTTCCAGAACATCGGGGAAGGCAAAATCAACCTCCCCCTCGTCAATGCGATAAAGGATCCCCAGCTCAGGCTCACCCCCGCCCAGAAGGAGAGGAAACGGCAGGAAGATTTTATCGGGAAGGCAACAGGCGCGATCACGAAAAGCGGCAATGACGAAAAGTACGTCTTCCCCGAAGGCGACGTCTGGTTCCGCTCCAACCAGCCCGACGACAACCCGTCCATGAACGGCCCTTATCCTGATCCCATAAAGGCGGATGCGGGCGAACTCATGGCACGCTCTTCCAGGGGAGTATGCAGCAGCCCCGCGGCGTGCGTATTGTTCGATGCGCCTGCGGAAGGGATATATAAATACGAGCTCACCGGTGGCCTTACCAAACGCACCGCCAACACCGCCGGCTACACCCAGGTTCAACTCATCATAGCCGACGTGGATTTCAAAAACGTCAAGGTAATCGGCAGTGAAATATGCAACACCCCCGGAGGCTATTTAAGCGAAAAGAACGACCAGAATTTCAACCTTGAGGGCGAGGTCGCCTTGCCCAAGGGGTGGCACCTGATCATGCGGTTCCAGGTCGTCAGCCCCGGCCCCGCCCCGGCCGGTTACGGCAACGCCAAGATCTCGTCCTTTATCATGACGCGGCTGTCGCAGCAATGATTCAAAACGGCATTTGATTCAACCCGAGCGATACGCGCGCGGCGAGCAGCCGTAGTGGCGCCTGAAGGCTTTGTTGAATTGCTGCAGGTCGCTCATGCCCGACTCGGCGGCGATCGCCTTGATCGGGATGTCGGTAAGGCGCAGCAGGTTTTCGATCTGCCTCATTCTCTGCCTCCAGAGATAGCCCATGATACTGCAACCGTACCGCCCGTGGAAGAGGCGGTTGAGCTGGTTGTGCGAAATCCCGCTGTGCTTCGCGACCTCGGTGGCGATCAGATTCGAATTCAGGTTATCATTAATATATGCGCTGGCTTTCTCCAGAGCCGGATGCAAAGGTTTCATGTCTTCCCCCGCCGGCACGTCGCTCATGCGCCAGAGCATCTCCCAGAAGAGGCTGTCTGCCCGGGGCTTATTCATGCGGCTGTGGTTCGCCTTCAACTCATCAAAGACAAGGCTGATCCGCTTCGAGACGGCGCGGTCCCTGAAAAAAATCGGGTCGCTCACGGCCGGTATCCCCGCCACTGCGGTAAAAGAAAACATGACGACCATATGCCTGCCGGGTTCGTGAAACTCGAAACGCCTTTTAAGGCCCGCCGGCAGCAGCACCATATCACCCCGCCTGAACGGGAACGACCTGCCCAACCCGGGAGCGATAAGCTCGCCGCGCATGGTGTAAATATTGATCGCCCACTCTTTCATGACCGAGTATGTCGGTGATACGCCGCATTCGCGCTGGTTGGAGACAACAGCCAATACGCTTGGCGGCGTGGCGAGAGCTTGGGTGAGCCAGTTCATGCTATCCTCCTCCAATGGTTATTATCTACCACTAAAGGTTAATATATGCAATTGAATAAGCTTTTTTTCCGGGTATTGTTTAAAACATCAAGGTTATTTTAATCCATAAGCGCCTTACACAACCGACTCAAGACGGGAGACTGAAATGGAAGAGCAGAACAGGCCGAACTTCATTTATATCATGGCTGACGACATGGGATACGGAGACGTGGGGTGCTACAATCCGGAATCGAAAATCCCGACCCCCAACATGGACAGGCTGGCCGCCGCAGGCATGCGCTTCACCGACGCCCACTCCTCGTCCGCGGTCTGCACCCCCAGCCGCTACAGCGTTCTGACCGGCAGGTATTGCTGGCGTACGTGGCGCAAGCGTGGCGTCAACGGCGGCTTCTCGCTCCCCCTTATCGAACCCACGCGCGAGACCCTTGGCACTCTCGCCAAGAAATCCGGTTATAAAACCGCGGCGATCGGCAAGTGGCACGTGGGCCTCGAATGGCAGATCAAAAAAGGCAGGGAGTGGGAGTTCAGTTCTGAATGCTGGGAAGACAAGGGGCTGGTGGATTATTCAAAACCCATAACC
>JAFGWW010000280.1 GCA_016936955.1 Planctomycetota bacterium
CAATACGGGCGAGATAAAGAACGAGCTGATCATCTGGAATGGCAAGTACGGCTCTGGCAGCGCCGCGGCCACAGCCTTGATCTGTCTCTGCATATACAGGATCAACGGAGACAAGCGCCTGCTCGATTGGGCGGTAAATGCGGCGAAGCTTTACCATAAGACCGAGTTCCCCGCTGGCGTTCAGGTTCCTGTTTATGTTCCCGGCGCGCTCATGCTGCTCCTCACTGACCTTTATTCGATAACCGGTGATGAGGGCTGGTTGCAGGAGGCGGAGGAGCAGTTGGGTAAATTGATGCCTATATACATGGGCGAGAGCCTGCCCTTGGGCGCGAATGGATATGGCTATTACGAATCCCAGCATCTGCCCGGATATCTGCTGCGCGGCGCAACGCGGCTTGCCCTGTTCAGAAAAGGCAAGGAGATCGCACCGGATTATACCATGCGCTAGATGAACTTATGATTGAGGCGATAAAATTGAAGTATTATTTACAGAGCAGTTCGCCGTGTGTTTGATAAGTGTCTCTTGAGCGTTTTTCCCGTATGTTGAGTCTGGAGAATACCTGCATGTATGAACGCTCTTGTGCCCGGATCTGTCAACGGCGCGCTTTTACTATGGTGGAATTGCTGGTGGTGATTTCGATCATTACCATTCTGGCGGCGTTGCTGCTTCCGGTAATTTCAAAGGCAATGTATGTCGCCCGGGACATGACGTGCATGAACCACCACCGCCAGATCATGCTTGGCATCGGCATGTACGCCGGAGATTACGACGGCTATGTTCCCGCCAATGACGGCAGCGGCGGCTCTCTTTACATGAGGGCTTATACTTTGTGCGCGGGTACTGCTAACGAACATTCATATCCGAATCATTATTCTGGCATAGGCCGATTGCTGGAGCTCAATTACGTTTCCGGCACCCGGCTTTTCTGGTGCGGCAACGAGGTCTCTCCGAAAGAGAGGCTCTGCTCGGAATATGGCTCCGACGCAAAGTATGGTTGGAAAGGATTTGAGAAAACGCCGCCAAGCCTTTCCTTTGAGTCCGATCTCTGGTATCGCTGCGGATGGGTCAATGAGAAGAATATCTCGGAGAAGCTCGGGCGCATTACCCAGCTCGACGACGGAGTCCTCATGTGCGGCCTCTCTTTCGGGGAGAAGTGGCTCGATCTGCATCAGGGGAGGGGATTCAACCTGACCTTTGCCGACGGGCATGTCTCTTTTTATTCGCTGGATTCGCTGATCGTTCCACCCACATATAACATGTTTGCCATGAAGTCGACCCTGACCTCGGCCTCGCACACTTTCCGGCAATAGGCGAATGATGTATGCAAAAGAAAAGTCCCGCCACCCATTCTGGTTGCGGGACTTCTTTTATATTGGCACCCCGGGAGGGGATCGAACCCCCATATCTGGAACCGGAATCCAGCGCATTATCCATTGTGCTACCGGGGCATTAATTGCGATGCATAAATAATATAGCACCCGCCGCGAAAGTCAACTGTTTAGGAATTTACTTCATCCCCGGAATCTTTATGC
Organism: Planctomycetota bacterium; assembly: GCA_016936955.1. Classification (GTDB taxonomy): domain Bacteria; phylum Planctomycetota; class SZUA-567; order SZUA-567; family SZUA-567; genus JAFGWW01. The sequence continues at coordinate 1,534 of JAFGWW010000280.1, forward strand.
CGTGCTTTTCAAATACCTGCGTCTGGAAGTTCTCGGCCATCTTGCAGTAGCCCTCGGCGTTGGGGTGAAGGTCATCCGGCAGCAGGTGGGCAAGGTCAGAACTGAAGATATCAAGGCCGTCGACGTAGTAAAGGTTCTTGTCGCCGCGGGACTGCATAAGCTCCACGCCTTTCTTGACGAACTCGCGTATCTGGATCAGGGTAAGGGGGCTGTTGTCGGTCGGGTGGTCTTCGCGCCTGCAGGAGAATACGGGCGAGCAGAAGACGAAAGGCGTTTCGGGGTGTTTCTCCCTGATGGTGGCGATGGTGCCGATGACGGCGGGAAGGAAGCCGCGCTCACCGATGCTCCCGCGCCCCTGTATATTGATACCCGCCTTGACCGAGATGAAGTCAGCTTCTATGTCGCGCATGTAACGTGCCATCATCGGGTCGAGGTGGCACTCGCCGCTGAAGCCGAAAGAGGTGAGATTGAACCCTTTTTCCCGTGCCACTATCGCAGGCCATGTGGTGGCGCCGCTGCCGGCGGCGTTGCAGTGGGAGATTGAGCTGCCGTAAGTTATCCAGCGCGGGCGCTTGTCTTCGGCAAGTTCAACCGATGCGCCGTCGTCGAGTTCGATAGCCTTGAGCTTGAACTTGTTGTTGGGGGGAAGCCACAGGTCGAGCACCTTCATCCCGGAGGGCAGGCCAGTGAAGATGAACTCGGAAGCGCCTTCCTCAAAAGGCATGCTCTCGACCAGCTCGTGGTCTGCGTAAAGGTCTACGGCGTGCTTGTTGGGAATCGGCTCGGTTATGTATTTAGCCGTGGTCGAGTCGGTGGCTATGCGTAGGCGCACGCTGGAGGAAGCCTCCGCGTTCCAGCCGATGGTCTGGTAGCATTCAATATCAGCCTTGGGCAGTCGCCAGGGTGAACTCCAGCCTTCGCCGGTTTCAACGTCCACCGCTCCGCCCCAGATGATGTTCTTGTCGTCGTGTGAAATGATCTTGCCCATTTTGCGTCCTCGTCAAGCCTGCGTGCTATAAAAAAATCCCCTCCTTTTGGGAGGGGATGGTCAAGCTGTTGCTGCGCTAGGCGCTCTCGCGCTCTTCGTCCTCTTTATCCTTCTCGCTCTTCTCGTCGGGAGCTTTGCTCTCCTCTTCCTCTACGTCGGGGCCGGGGATGTTGTTCTTCTTGCGGAAGGCGTCCCATCCGAGCTGGATAAATTCCTCGTCGATGACGAGCTTGTCGCATTTGCTGAGGTGGGGCAGGTCGAACATCAGGTCAAGCAGGATGTTCTCAAGTATTCCGCGCAGGGCGCGGGCGCCGGTCTTCTTCTCGATAGCCTTCTTGGCGATCGCGTGGAGGGCGCATTCGGTAAACTCGATCTCCGTGTCCTCGAGGGTGAATATATATTTGTACTGCTTGAGCAGCGCGTTCTTCGGTTCCTGCATGACGCGGATGAGGGCATTCTCGTCCAGCGGGCGGAGGGGCGCCACCACCGGCAGACGGCCGATCAGTTCGGGGATAAGGCCGAACTCGAGGATGTCGTCGGTGTCGACCTGCTCGAGGAGATCGCCGACCTCCTGCTCGTCGGTCTTGCCCTCTTCGCGGTGGAAGCCGATTGACTTGTGCCCCACGCGGCGGGAGATGATCTCGTCGATCCCTTCAAAGGATCCGCCGCAGATGAAGAGGATGTTCGAGGTGTCGATCTGGATATACCTCTGCTCGGGGTGCTTGCGCCCGCCCTGCGGGGGGACGTTGCAGATGGTGCCCTCGAGCATCTTGAGGAGGGCCTGCTGCACGCCTTCGCCGGAGACGTCGCGGGTGATCGAGACGTTCTGGGTCTTCTTGCCGATCTTGTCGATCTCGTCGATGTAAATGATTCCGCGCTCTGCCTTGGCGATATCGTTGTCGGCGGCCTGGATCAGGCGCAGGAGAATGTTCTCCACGTCTTCACCAACGTAACCGGCCTCGGTGAGGGTGGTCGCGTCGGCGATGGCGAAGGGGACGTCCACGGTCTTGGCCAAAATCCGCGCCATCAGGGTCTTGCCGCAACCCGAAGGGCCGATGATGAGGACGTTCGACTTCTCGAGCTCAACATCGTTGCCCCTGCCGGAGCGGAGGCGCTTGTAGTGGTTGTGGACGGCCACGGAGAGAACCTTCTTGGCCCAGTCCTGGCTGATTACGTATTCGTTGAGGGCGCGCATGATCTCGCGCGGACTCGGAACCTTGTCGATGGTAAAATCCTGCTCGCGCTCGCGGAGATCCTCCTGCTCGAGGATGCTTGCGCAGAGCAGAACACAGTCGTTACATATGCACACCTCGTCCTGACCAGCGATAAGACGCTTGACCATATCGGCCGAACGGCCGCAGAAAGTACATTTCTGTTTGCGGGAAGCGGGTCCCCCCGTCCCCTTGGTGATTCTCTTGCTCATGAATGCTCTTTCCTCAGTGCAAGGTGCCGGACTATACGGCGCGCAGGTGGTTCCTCACCATCTTTAGATTCAGTTATTTCTCTTCGCTGTCCTTGGGCTTCAGGCCGGTGTTGGGGGCCAGAACCTCGTCGATAAGGCCGTACTTGACGGCTTCGTCGGCGCCCATGAAGAAGTCGCGGTCCGTGTCCTTCTCGATAACGCTGTAATCCTTGCCGGTGTGCTTGGCGAGGATCTCGTTGAGGCGCGTCTTGAGACGGGAAATCTCCTGGGCGTGGATGTTGATGTCGCTGGCCGTGCCCTCGTAACCGCCCCAGGGCTGGTGAACCATTATACGGCTGTTGGGCAGGCTGTAGCGCTTGCCCTTGGTTCCGGCCGAGAGAAGGACCGCGCCCATGCTGGCCGCCTGGCCGATGCAGTAGGTGCAGACGTTGCAGGACAGGTGCTGCATGGTATCGTAAATCGCGAGACCCGCGGTTACGCTGCCGCCGGGGCTGTTGATGTAGATATGCACGTCGGCGTCCCTGTTCTCCAGCTCAAGGAAGAGGAGCATGGCGATGGTCAGGTTCGCGCTGTGGTCGGCGACGCCGCCGCCAATGAAGATAATGCGGTCTTTGAGCAGGCGGGAGTAGATATCCATGCTCCGCTCGCCGCGGCCGGTGCGCTCGATTACGAAAGGAACGAGGTCGTTATATACTTCATTGTTGCTCTTGGGCATCGTCTGCTCCTTGGTTGCTGCGGTTTACCTTTAAAACGGTCGGCCGGCTATTTGCCGCCTTCCTCCTGCGTGATCTCTGCGTTGTCCAGAATCAGCTTGGTGACCTTGATGTCGCGGATCTCGGCTGCCATGGCGGTGATGCCGTTGTTGTCCTGGATACGCTTGATCATCTTGGCCGGGGTTGTGTTGTAATTGCGGGAGAGGAGCTCGATATGGCGCTGGAACTCGCCCTCGGTGACCTCGATCTCTTCCTTCTCGCCGATGGCATCGAAGATGATGGAGCGGCGGATGCTGCGCTCGGTCTCTTCCTTGCTGGTCTTCTCGAGTTCGGACTTCTGCTCTTCGAGGTATTCCTTGGTTGCGCCCATGCGGGCGAGCTGCATGGTTGAGCGCATGAGGGCAGACTCGGTCTGGCGCTTCATGAACTCTTCCGGCAGGTCGAACTTGCTCTGCTCGATAAGCATGTCGACCGCGTCCTGCTCGATCTGCTGGCGCGCGGCCTGCTTGAGCTCGGTTTCGCGGTTGGACTTGATCTGGTTCTTGAGGGTCTCAACATCCTTCATGCCGAGGCGCTGGGCGAAGGCGTCGTCTACTTCGGGGAGCTCGCCACGGAGAACCTGGGTGACGGTAAGGTTGATCTTGGCCTTCTTGCCGCGAAGGTCCTTTTTGTGGAAATCTTCGGGGAGGCTCACCTCGAGGGAGGCTTCGTCGCCCTTGCCGAGGCCGGAGAGCTTCTTGACCAGGCTCTTGTATTCGAGGCCGAAGATCTTCTCGCCGTCAACCTTGACGCGCTGGGCTTTCTCATTAATCAGCTCTTCGTCGCCGGCCTTGGCCACGACATCGGCTTCGATGATGTCGCCCTGCTTGCTCTTCTCCTCAACGGGTTCGTAGTTGGTGAAGTGCTCGCGAAGGTTGTCGATCTGCTCATCGATTTCCTTGTCGCTGATGGGGTTGATCTTCTCGACCAGCTTGAGGCCCTTATATTCGGGCAGATCGAACTTGGGACGGATGTCCACCTCGGTCTCGTACGAGAATGCTTCGCCCGGCTTGGCTTCAAGCTCTTCGAGCTTGATTTCAGGATCGCCCATGGGGGAGATGTCGTTCTCTTTCATCGCTTCTGTGAACGACTCCTGGAACAGCTTGTTCCGGACATCCTGCTCCACCTCTTTCATATACTTCTTTTCGAGGATGGCGCGGGGGGCATGACCACGGCGGAAGCCTTTGATCTGCACGTTTTCCCCGAGAATCTTGAAGGTATCTGCATAGCAGGCGTCTACCTTCTCTGCGGGGATTTCAATTTTAATGCTTTTACGGCACGGAGCCACTTCTTTAACTTCACATTTCATGATGCATTCCAATTAGCCAAAAGAGAAACCACCCGCGAACTCATTCGCGGGATTGCATCGTACCAAGAAGCACCTTACTTCTTGATTTTAAATATGTTGCGGATTATACGTCCTTGCCCGCTAGTGTCAAGGCAAAATGGAAGGGTACTTTTCACAAAAAACTAATCTCCCTGCCGACCCTTCCGCTTTTACGGGCAAAATGGCTGAAAATTTCTGTTTTGAAGCGCTGGCGTCTGAAAACATGCAATGCCATGGGGTTATATGTTTTGCGGGATGAAAAAAGGAAGCTCCATGCGCCGACGGAGCTTCCGTATATCATATTCAACAATTATGTACTTTACTTATTGCTGGTGAGGGCGTCCATCTGCTGGGCGAAGAAATCTCCCTGCGCCTGGAGCTGGGCAAGGGCGGATTCCATGGCGGCATACTTCAGGATGTAATTGGTCTCGACCTTCTCGAGCATCTCCTCCTTGCTGGCGATCGCATCGTCAATGTCGGCGATTTTCTCATTGATTGTGTCTTCCTGCTCGGCGAAGAAGCCGGTCGTGCTGTCGGCAACCTGACGGTTTATATTGTCGATTTTGAGGGCAAGGCCTTGTCCTTCGTAGGCCTCGATCTCGGTCATGCGGAATTTACCGTCCGCCGCATTGGTCGAGTATCCGGTGATGCGCAGGGCCTTGACCTGGGTGGGCTCGTAAAAACTGATATAGCTTTCGGCCGCCTTGTTGCCACTCACATTGCGGAGGGTCTCCCATTGTCCGGCGGCGGTCTGGTATTCAACCGTAAAATCCTTGAGAGCATAATCAGCTGCCGGCATGGTGGAGCTGTTAATGTGGTTAAGCACAAGGCGCGTCAGGGTTTTGGTTTGGCCGAAATTGATCTCGACCGAGGTTCCTGTTGAGGGGATTGCGTTTGCGCTCTCATAGCCGTTGGCCGCGCCAAAATCTTCGGAATCGGTGTTCCCATTGATCAGGTTGCTGACGCTGGTGCCGCCTCCCGCGCTGTCCGAGGCGGAGGCGGAAGAGTTCAGATCCTTGCGGGCGACGTTGCGTATGCCGGTCAGCAGTTCCTTTACGCCTTCATAGTTGCCGCTGATGGCGCTCTGGAGGGTGGAGGTGTCGAGTTCGAGTACGCCGTCATCTCCAAAGCTGAGGCCGATATCGTTGAAGGAGAACAGCCCGCCGTTAACGCCGTCGATGGTATTGAAAAACTGATCGGAGAGGGAGGTCATCAGGCTTCTGGTCGCCGAGTCGGCGAAGAGAAGTCCGCCCTGCTGCTCGTCGCTGTCCCATTGGTCAAGCTCGGAGACAAACTGCTGGAGCACGTTGAAAGTTTCCACCATATTATTGATGGCTTCTGTTACGCCTTCGGTGTCTTCGGAGATGGTGACGGATATATTTTCCGAGGATACGTTGTGCAGATCAAGGGTAACGCCGAGGACTGCGGTATTGTTGCTGTTGGTGCTGCTGGTGAGCATGATGGGGCTTGCGCTTCCGCTCGTCTGGCCGTAGAGAAGAATGGAGTTCTTGCCTTCCGCAGTCTGATCGAAATTGAAGATGCTCAGGTCGCTGTCGATAATAAAGTCGCCCGCCTCGCCGCTGTCGCTGCTGTTGATTACAAGGCGGTAGGGAGAGTAGGCCGAGCCATCGCTGATAATGCTTGATGTTACCAGGGGGTCGGCATCGGCGATTTTTGTCATGACGTCCACGAGGGTGTCGTTCTGGTCGACGGTGATCGTCTTTTCGAAGGAACCGTTAAGAATCGAGATGCCCGCGCCGTTCTCCGTGCCGGTTCCGGCGATGCCGAGGTCGGTTGCGGCGGTGCCGCCGTAAAGGTTCTCGATTATTATGTTGTTGGCGCTGCCGGTGTCGGGGGACTCAACAATCGCGATCCCGTCGCCGGTCTCGTTGATCGATGCGGAGATTTTCAGCCCCGAGCTGTTTATCACGTCGATTATCTGACCAACGGTCTTTGCGCCGGTGGTGGAGAATTCGGCGCTGGCGCCTGTGGTGTCGGTGATCCTGAAGTATCCGTTGGTGATACCGCTGCCGTTGTTCAGCTTGGAGATGCTGGTGGCGCGGCTGATGTAGTTCATGTCAAGGTCGCCACCGTTGAGCGAAGAGCTTGCGTTGATGGTGTTCTCTATGCCCATGTCCGCGGCAACAGTACCGACATTGTCGGTTATGGTTACGTCTGCGCCGCCGGTGTTGACTATCTTAACCCCGTTCCCGGCTTCGTTGACCTGCATGGTGGCGCTGATCCCGGCTCCGGCAACCTGCGTATTGAATTCGCGTATCAGATCGGAGAGGTCGGAGCTGCCGTCCAGTGAGGTCAGGTCTACCGTCACGTTGTTTGTGCCATCGGTTACGTCAATGGTCCCGAGGGTCTGGGATGGGGAGAACCTGGTGTTGTTTATTCCGGTTACAGTTCCGTCCCCGTCGCCATCCTGACCGGATATGGAAGCGATGCGCACTGTATTAAGGCCGCTGATCAGCGACATGCCGGTTACGCTGGCGCCGCCGTTAAGTACGAATATGCCGAGGTCGGAGGCGGTGGTGTTTGCCGAGTCTGTCACAACGTCATCGGTGATGGTTATGTCGTCGGTCGGGACGCTGCTGCTGATTACAAGGCTCTTGCCGTCACTGCTGATATCGGCGGTTATGGCCGAACCCGCATCGGTGGCGGCGGCGTTGATCTTGTCTATTACGCTCTGGATTGTAGTGGCGTCGGAGAAGTCTACCTGGAAGTTATTTGTGCCGTCACTGAAATCAACAAGCCCGCCGATTCCGTTATTGATACCGAGCCCGTCGCGGAGGCTGTTGAGGGTGGTGTTGCCGCTCATGTAGTTGATTCTTGAACCATTGATGCTCCCGGCGATGGCACTTCCCGCGATGCCAAGGTCGGTGGCGGTGCTGCCCAAGCCGTAGTCGGAGATCTTGAGAGTTCCCGCTCCGCCGCTGGTGTCGGTCACGATAAGGCTGTCGCCGCTCAGGGCGTCGCCGGTGTTGTTTACTTCGATATGGACTGAAATGCCTTGGGTGTTGTTGATCGCGCTCATTACCTCGTCCAGCGTTTCCGCCGTTGAGAGGTCCACGATAGCCGAGTTGCCAGAGGCGTCGGTAATTTTTAGCGAACCGTGGTAAATGCCAGCGCCGCCGTTGAGTTCGTTGGTCTTTGTGCTCTTGTTGAGCTTACTTGCCCCGCGTTCGATGGTGATGGTCCCGCTCTTCCCGGGGCTTACAGGGGAGGTGTCACGGTCGGCGAAACCGCCGGAGGTGTACTGCGCAACCTGGGCGAGGCGACCGACGCGGAAGTTATAGGTTCCCGGCTGGGCGTACTCACCGGCAGTGGCGGTGAGGGCAGATTCGTTAGAACTTGTGGTGTTCTTTACATTCCATATATCTTCGTTTGCCACGGCACCCGCCGCGTTTGTGTACTCGATGAGAAGGGAGTTTACGCTGCGATAAGCTTCCAGCTTGGTCTGGTGCTCGGTCTTCCGCGACTCGAGCATGGTGACAGGCCTTCTTTCGAGGGTCATCAACTGCTCAATAATGTTGGCAGTATCAAGGCCTGATATAAGACCACCTATCATTTGCGTAGGGAGTGCCATTTTTCTCTTCCTTAGTTCCCTGTTTGAATACTCTCTCCCGAACCGTCCCCATACCTTTCGGTCAGAGCAGTTCTAACATAGTTATCGGAACTTTGATTGTTACCTTGAGAGGATAAATGCAACTTTTTCCCGATAATCTGAAAAAATCCTGTTACCAAGCGCAAAATTAATGCACTTATGGAGTTGCATTTTTGACCTCAGAGCAATCGGACGGGAATATGAAGTGAATCCTGACATGGACCAATTTTATGATATCCACAGTGTTGCGCGATTTTTCCACATATTACTAACGGTTGTTTTGGGTTGACAGCATCCGGGAGAAGATTTATCCTCACAGCCTGTATTTGTTGAAGATACTTGTGCGCAAAGGATTAGCGTAAATCCGGCGCGAAGGGTTATGGGCGATATGGGCGAAAAACCGCATATTCTGGTCTGCGACGGGCAGGGGAGGCGTCTTGAAGAATGCCTGCCCGTGCTGCGCGACCTTGGTTATGCCTGTACGTACATCCCCGATGTCGCTTCCTTATATAAAGGATGCGAATTCCCGGACCTTCTGGTTGTCAGCGCCGAGATTAACGGCGGCCCCGGTGGAGCAGATTTTCGTGAAATCACGCAAACCTTCCCCGGCGTTGCGGTTATGGCCATTGCCCATGTGCGCAGCCTTTCAACCGCCATTGCCTTTTTCAGGGCAGGGGTCGTGGATTATCTCCCCGTGCCTTTCGCCCGGGATGAGGCGTCCGAGCGCATCGAAGCGGCTCTGCTTGCCCCGGTTGATACGGTGGTCGAGGAGTGTGCGGAATCGGAGGTGCTCTTGGCGGGGCAGGATATGGTTGCCGGAGCTGCCGTCGAGCGCGAGGTACTGGGGCTGGATCTTGATGTGTTGCCCTGTGGGGTGCTGATTTTTGACAGCCACGAGAAGCTGATTCAGGCCAACGTCGCTGCAATGGCGCTCTTTGAACAGCCCGGGCTTGATGAAATGCAGATGCTGCTTGCCCACCATTTTGACGAATACAACCCGCTGGACATGCACGGCCGTCCTGTATCCCCCGATAACTGGCCACCGCGAAAAGCTCTCAAGGAAAAGGCATACCGCGCCGCCACCATCAGCCTCCAGCGCCCAGACCACACCCGTATCTGGCTCCATATGGAAGCCAGCCCGCAGTTGACCATGGGCAAGGTCGGCTCGGTTGCCTTAACTCTGACCAATATTACGGAAGAACTCGCCTTCGCCAAGCGGATGCGGGACTGAGAAGCGCGTAAAGCAAAAACAGGCTGTTCTGTACCTTAATAATATGCAACCTTCGCGGTGGAAAGGTGGTGACATGGCAACTTTTCATTCGGCTTCTGGGCGATTCTGATTGCCACCCTCCTATTGTTTGGCAAGGCATTTATAACCTATGCGCAATCCGAAACAGGTACTGGGGAACTGGTAAAAGCCTTTGTCTATTATTCCGGCTTTGTTGTAATTGTATTTGGGCTAAAGGTTTTCAGAAAGCCGGATGGCAAAAGTAGTTGACAATTTTGTCCGGAAAAACGTTGTAACCTGTGAAAATGGCAATAGTATAGTATTGTGTAAAAAGATATTCCCTGAGTGCTAAATATTTTTGTATCTCGGGATGGGGTTGTCTTGTCTGGTATACCCCAAAGGATTGGGGCATTCCGCGATAAACAGCTACAGTTTGAGGTTTTGCAGCTGTGGACTGATTTTGCTTCTGTAGTATCAGCGCTGCATGGATGGGCACGTTTTGCGGGGCAACTATGGGTATTATCATACTCACCAGGGACGGTGAAAAAATAAATCAGCTCACCCTTGGAGCGCGTCCCATGGTTTTGGGAAGCTCCGGCGAGTGTGACTTGGTTATTGATGGCGGAGATATAAGCCCGCGCCATCTTGTATTGGCAGAGCGTGACGGCATTGCCGGGGTCAAGAACCTGGCCAAGGGCTCCACATTCCTCAATAACTCCCCTGTAGAAGATTCTGCCCACCTTGCCAGCGGCGACTGCGTTTCAGTGGGCCCTTATGTCATCTGTTACTACTCGAGCGATTCCTTCCCCGGTTCCGGTGAGGAGGGCGCGCGCCTTGCTGCTCAGAATGGCAAGGACGTCAGCCTTACCGCCGTGGCTGATGCCGATACCGACAGCCATATTTCTCTTGGCGGCACTGAGGAGCTGGAAGGGGACTATGGCGAGGACGAGGAGAAGGTCGAGTACGACTTCGATGCTGAAGTAAAACGTCACGAGGCGGCGGATTCGGGGATAATAAGCGGCGAGTTTATCGAGCCCGATGCAGGCGAGGACATAGATCTAAGCGCGGGGCGCGAGGGATGCAAAAAGCTGGAGGTAGACGAGGGGCTGATGAACGTGATCCGCTCCCGCCTCGGAATTTATCGCGGGCTCGACAAACTTGAAGAGGAGCGCAATCAACGCCTCAAGAACGATAGCCTTCCGGAGAGCGTGAAGAGCGAACTGCGCCGACAGTCCCGCGAATTGGGTTTCATGCCAAATGCGGAGAAGGCCACTGCCAGTATCGAGAAGGTACGGCAGAAGGTCGCCGCTTCCGAAGAGGCGCAGGCAAAAGGGCAGGCGGCTGAGAAATCAACCGGAGAGGACGGCGAGGAGGAGCAGGCAGGGCCGGTTCTCGAGCCGGAGATGCGTTCCGCCCTCGGCCTCGCGGTAAACCAGTGGGAGCTTTTCATTGAGCGGGAGTCGGCGGAGGACAGGATTGTCGAAGCTGCCCTTACTGTTGCGAAAAAAGAGCCGCTGTACTGGGTTCTGCAGGAAGCCAAGATAGACGCGAACAAGCTTTTCGCATACGCCGTATATGTTCTTGCCCTCGAGTCGATTGCGGAAGACAAGAACGAAATACGCAAGGCCCTGCGCAAAAAGCATTCGGAGTTGGAGGATAAGAGCAAGGGCATGTTCAGCATGTTCCGCCGTGGTAAATCGAGCAGCGATACCGAGCTTGAACAGGTAATAAGGGCTGAGGAGGAGTGTGCCGCAACCTGCTCGTGGATCTCGCGCGAAATCAACGGCGTTGAAAAACCGATGGTTGCCGAGTTCTGGAGCGCCTACGAGGATGTGGCGGTTTATCTCGTGAAAAACAGGCTCGGGCGGCAGGAAGAGATCCAGATCAGGGCATTTCTGCGTTACGGGCTTCTCGGGTGCCATCCGTGGTTTATCCTGACCGACAAGGCGCGAAGCCTGCTCGAATCCAGCGCCAAGTGGTTAAAGACGTGGGACGACAGGATGGGCGCGTCCCATGTGTTGTACGCCGACGAATATCTCTGCGCAATATCCCATCGTTGGGTGACGCCATCTATCGATGAAGACCTTGAGCTGAATATGAGGAACCCCCCGGGGTGGCGCGCGGACAAGGCGTGGAGAAAAATCATCTTCACCCGCATCCGTGAAGGTGCCCTGCGTGAGATACGTGCCACGCTTGATTCGAGGGTAAATACGCTCAAGGCCGAACGCGAGCAGAAGGAATTCGAGAAGGATAAGCTGATCCGCGGGGCGAAGGATTATAAAGAAAAGTTCCGCGAATATTCCCAGAAGATACAGCATTGCCGTGTCGAGGCAGCACGGTTCGAACGGGCTATAGAGAGGATCGACGAGGTATATCTCCCGGCTGTCCTTGACATGCGCGCCTCCTCCAAGGAGAAGCTGGTCGAGTGCGGCGCGGGAATCTCGCCCGAGAGTCTGGTGCGCCGCGAGGTTAAGGGAATGCGCAAGGTTACCCGCCTGACGGCTAACCTTAAAGAACCCTTCATGCCATTCACTCTCCGCGACAGTTTCAAGCCGGAATCGGATTCTGTCAACAGCCGCGAGATCATGCTTGAGCAGCTTGCCGAACTTGAACGGCGTGACCCGGGGATATTTGTTGAGCCCCTGATGCCGGTCAAGAAAAAGAGCCACAGGTTGGAGATGCGCTATTGCCCGGTGATTCTCCTCACGCCCGGCTGCGGTTTCCTGGGCTATTCGTGGAACCCGCGCTCGGGCTCCGAGATAGGCCGTATCGCCGTGCCGTCTTACTGTCCGCGGCCGCGCATGCTAGAAAAGATTCTCGACAACATTTTCGCCGACTTCAGGTGGGACACGAGCAAGGCTTC
>JAFGWW010000281.1 GCA_016936955.1 Planctomycetota bacterium
CCCGCGACCGTGACCACCGGGAAGATGTAGCCGACAGAAGGGAAGACCGCTATGACCACCGCGAAGACGTTCGCGATCACCGGGAAGATGTGCGCGACCATCGCGAAGATGTGCGCGATCACCGGGAAGACGTCCGCGACCACCGCGAAGACGTGAAGGACAAGAAAGAGGACGTCCGCGATCGCCGCGAGGATTACCGTGACCGCCGCGAAGATCGCCGCGAAGAATGGCGCGAGAACAGGCGCGAAAGGCTTCAGGAACGTCGGGATGGCAGGCCCGCCCCCGCCGATGAGGAAGATGAAGAGTAATATCCGGGCGGACTACATCGGAACAAGCCACAGGGTCGGTTGAGCGCAACCGGCCCTGTTTGCGTATCTGCTCTGTCCAAGGATAACCGGTGATCGGTGCATTCAATCTTGTTCGTTGAATATCTTCGGAAAACGTCCGTTAATAGCACGATTTGCCTTCTACAGGCGGTTTGCATCAACCCTGTCCGGAATTTTTTCAAGGATAGCCCTATGACGTCGATAATATATATAGAGAAAGATGTTTTGGGACCTCTTTTAGCTGGGAGATGTGCGGTAGATGAGCGAATACGGTAACGAAAAGCCGCATGCCCCTCTGCGCTTTGCAAAACTGTTGCGGAACGGATTCCGCGGGCTTGCAAAGTTTATTACGCGGATCATGAGTGAGGGAAGACAATGGATGTCAACCCGGTACAGCCAACTCCGATTCTCGGGAAGCGCCCGCCACGAAAAAGTGAGCGCCGTAAGGGCGGCTCGCATAAGAGAGAAGCTGAACGAAAGTCTGGACGCAAAAAAAGCGGGCAAGACGGAGCCGACCACCTCGACCTCATGGCGTGACGCTGCCTGAATTTGATCTGCTCCTGATGGGCAGAATAAAAGCTGTGCATTATAAAGAACGCGACTCATGCGAGCCGCGTTCTTTTTTTGTCTGAATGTAGCCTGCCGTGATCAGGTGGCGAGGTCGAAGGTCTCGCTTGCGATCCAGCCTTCCTCGTCGGTGGGGATGACGAAGACTTTGGTCTTGCTGGAGGCGGTGGATATTTCCCCTTCCTTGCCGCGGATAGTTTCGTTGTTCTTTGCCTCGTCGAGTTCGACGCCAACATTCGCCAGCGGCTTGCAGGAAGCCGAACGGGCGATAGAGCCGTTCTCGCCGATGCCGCCGGTGAAGACGATTGCGTCAACATGCTTCATGATTCCCATGTAGGCGCCGATGTAGAAGCTTACGCGGTAGGCGAAAATATCGAGGGCAAGTTGGGCGCGGCTCTCGGGGCCTTCCTTCTCCGCCTTCTCTTCGAGGTCGCGCTGGTCGTTAGAAAATTCGCTGATACCGAGGAGGCCGGACTTCTTGTTGAGAATCTTGTCGATATCACGGTAATCCTTGAACTCCTCCTTGCCGAGGAGGTAGAAGATGATTGCCGGGTCGATGTCGCCGCAGCGGGTTCCCATCACCAGGCCGGGCAGGGGGGTCATGCCCATGGTGGTGTCGATACACTTGCCGTTCTCGACAGCGGCCATGGATGCGCCGTTGCCGAGGTGGCAGGTGATAATGTTGGTCTCATCAACGGGCTTGCCGAGAACCTCGGCCATGCGGTGGGTGATGTACGCGTGGGAGGTGCCGTGGAAGCCGTACTTGCGGACGCGGTACTTTTCGTAAAGCTCGTAGGGCAGGGCGTAGAGATAAGCCTTTGCCGGGATGGTCTGGTGGAAAGCGGTGTCGAAGACCGCGACCATGGGGACTCCGGGGAGGGCAGCCTGCGCTTCGCGGATACCGGTAAGGTTGGGCGGGTTGTGCAGGGGGGCGAGATCGCAGAAATCTTCGATGCACTTGATTACGCTATCGTCAATCAATACCGATCCGCTGTACTTCTCGCCGCCATGGACGACCCGGTGGCCTACCGCGCCGATCTCGGAAATTTCCTTGATGACGCCCACTTCTCCGTCGGTGAGGGTTTTGAGGATTACCTCCATGCCCGCCTTGTGGTTGGGAATACTCAACTCGACTTCGTGCTTTTTGCCATCGTATTTATGGCTCAGGCCGGATATCTGCTCGCCGATTTTCTCGACCAGACCCTTGGCCAGGACTTTTTTGCTTGGCATGTCGTAAAGTTGATACTTGATGGAGGATGAACCGCAGTTGATGACTAATACAATCATGGTGTGACCTTTTCTCTATGGACCTGTAAAAGGCCGGCCGGTGCCGGTCGGCGGGGGACACTCGGTAAAGGCTTATAATATGCGCCTTCCCCTGATGCGTCAATAAAGTAAAAGGGCAAAGAAATAAATATGGGGCAAAAATCCGCCCATCGGGCCGCTTCATTTTCCTTGACCCCCCATCCATCTCCGGTTAGGATTTTATGAATCTATTTAACCTGTTCTGTTATACTTTCAGCATCTGGAGGGGCGGATGTCACCGATAATCAAGACTGCAAGATTTATCAAGGAGTTCGCGACCAACCCGAGGTCGACCGGCGCGATCGCCCCCAGCGGCCCCCGTCTCTCGAAGCGGATGCTCTCAGGTATCACCTTTACCGACGATGATGTGGTGGTCGAGTACGGCCCCGGCACCGGGAGTTTTACGAAATATATCCTCCCCGACCTCGCCGAAGGCAGCCGCTTTTTCGCCGTGGAGATAACCCCCGGTTTCTGCAAGATCTTCCGCAAAAATTTCCCCGGCGTCAAACTCTACGAAGAGAGCGTGGTCAATATCCGCAACATCTGCGACCAGGAGGGGGTGGAGCAGGTTGACTATGTTATCAGCGGTCTTCCCTGGGCGGCTTTCTCCTGCATGCTCCAGACCGAGATCCTGGAAGCGATGATGACTGTTCTCAAGCCGGGCGGGCGTTTCGTGACATTCGCCTATCTCCACGGTCTCGTCCTGCCAAGCGCGAAAAAATTCCGCAACAAGCTTGAAGATTATTTTTCCGAAGTTAATATTAGCAAACCAGTGTGGGCTAATCTGCCCCCCGCAATTTGTTATACATGTGTAAGGTAAGTCGTTAGGCACACCTGACAGACCCCTTCAGCAGCAAAAACAGGAAAACAGGATGAAAAGCTACAAGATCGCTGTTATGCCCGGTGACGGCACCGGGCCGGAAGTCATTGCCGAGGCAGTCAAGGTTCTCGATGCCGCTGCCGGCAAGTTCGGATTCCAGCTCGAGAAGACACCCTTCGATTACGGCGGCGAGCGTTACCTGCGCACCGGCGAGGTTCTTCCCGAAAACGCTATTGCAGAACTCAGCAAAAACGACGCCATCCTCCTCGGCGCTATCGGCCATGTCGATGTAAAGCCCGGCGTTCTCGAGAAGGGAATTCTTCTCAAGGCGCGCTTCGAGCTTGACCAATATATCAACCTCCGTCCCATCCGCCTTTATCCCGGGGTCGATACCCCCCTTAAGGGCAAGGGGCCGGAAGAGATCGATTATGTCGTAATCCGCGAGAATGTCGGCGGCCTTTATACCGGTATGGGCGGTAACAGCATGATCGGCACCGAGCACGAAGTCGCCGTTCAGAGCATGGTCTATACCCGCCATCAGGTCGAGCGCTGCCTCCGCTACGCCTTCGACTACGCCCGCAAGTTCGGCAAGAAGGCTCGCGGCAAGGGCGAGCACAATACCCTCGCCCTCATCGGCAAGACCAACGTCCTGACCCACGTCTTCGGCCTTTGGGACCGCGCTTTCAACGAGATCGGCGAGAAGGACTACCCCGACGTCAAGCGCGAATACTACCATGTAGACGCCACCTGCCTTTATATGGTACAGTGCCCCGAGATGTTCGATATCCTCGTCACCAGCAACATGTTCGGCGATATCATCACCGACCTTGGCGCCGTGACCCAGGGCGGGCTCGGTATCGCAGCCGGCGGTAATATCAACCCCAATGGCCTGAGCATGTTCGAGCCGATTGGCGGAACCGCCCCGAGTTGGACCGGCAAGAACGCCATCAACCCCCTTGCCGCCATCTGCTCCGGAGCCATGATGCTCCAGCACCTCGGCGAGTCCGAAGCGGCGACCGCCATCGAAGAGGCTGTCAAGGCAACCACCCCGAAGATGAAGAGCATGATCGCCAACGAGATGGGCTTCACCACCACCCAGGTTGGAGATATGGTTGCCGAAATCGTTGCCCGCTGAGTAGCAATAAACACCACGATTTTATAAAAAACAAAAAACCTCTGTCTTGCGGCAGGGGTTTTGTTTTTATAAGCTATTGTTTTTTAGTGGTTTGTGAATATCTGGCAGGGAATGTTCGTATTTTATTAATTAGCTATTTCTGCTTGCTATTATACAAAATGCGGATAGTCTGAAATGCATTGCTATGCTTTTTAAGGATAAACGAAAATGCCTGACTTGACAATTGATGCAATCAACACCGGCGAAGAAAACTGTGTTCTATTAAACCTGACCGGCCCCATAGACGGGGACGGAACCAACCAGCTGAAATCGGAGATAGACCAATACATCGACCATGACGTGGTAAATATCATCCTGGATATGTCTAATGTGGAGTATGTTAGCTCCTCCGGCATCCGTTATCTCGTGGCATCGATGGACGCGGCCAAGGCCAAGGGCGGGATGCTTTCCGTCACCAATCCGCACCCGAATGTAAAATACGTCTTGAAGATCACCGGCCTTGCCGATCTGCTGGTAAACGGTGGCTGATATTTTTCTTCAGCTTTCAATGCAACGAGCCTTCACCAGACGGTGAAGGCTCGATTTTTTATGTGTAGCTGTTGGCTTGATATTTACTCTGGCTGCGCAAGGATTCCGACGATGCGGCCGAGGATATAGTCGCCCATGTCTTCGCGGAAGTTTACCTTGCCGCGGCGGCTGTCGAAGGCGGTGGTGCCCATGACCTTGCCGGAGATGGGGTCTTTCATGAGCCTACGGATGCGAACCCCCTTGCTCTGGAGGTAGAGGGCAACCATGCGGTTCATCGCCTTGTCTGTTTCCTGAGGCCGACGGTCGATGATGACCGTGCCGCCAAGGGGAATGATCGGAACCATGCCGCTATCGCTCATGCGGTAGGCGATCAGAACTCCGCCGCGCGGGGCCCATTCGCCGGGAATGGTTATGTGTTCTATAATATCTTTTGTCGTCAGCTCGGAGACGGGCTTGGTGACGGCGCTGGGCTTTACGAGCGGGACGGCGACGATCTTCTTGGCGAGTTCCTCGGCGTCGGGCATGGCTTCGTTCTTGACGGCGTGGATGTCGAAGCTTGTGGCGAGGGGGCCAGCCTTTGCCATGGCGCGCTTCCTGCTGCCGTAACTTGCCGGGGCTTCGGCGACGGCGCTCTCCGCGCCGGTGGCCCTTGCGATGAGGCCGGACACAGATATATCGAGTTCGGCTTCAATCGCCGGTATGAGTGAGAGGTCTTCGATAAAGGTGCGTCCCATCTCCCAGCTTTGAATTGTTTTCGGGCTGATGCCGAGCCTGAGACCGAGAGCCGCTCTCGAAAGCTTTTTCGCGTCAC
>JAFGWW010000282.1 GCA_016936955.1 Planctomycetota bacterium
ATGACCTTGAGGCGGGGGCGCTTCTTGAGGCTCAAGCAACGGTGATTGCCGACGAAATAGCGTATGACAACCATGATATAGATGATGGTCTTTTCTCCTGCATTCTGGACGAAGAGGAATTGCTCGAAGTTGAACTCTGGCGTCGCGCAATGGAGATGACCGGCCCTGAATACCATACTCTTCCCGCTGATATACGGAGGGTCGAAGGCGTGCGCCGACTCATAAACCTTTTGGTTACCGATGTGATCGATACCTCTGTCAAGAATATAAAAGCCGCGGGGATTGAGACGCTGGATGATGTGCGTAAATGCCGCATTCCCATAATCTGCTCTTCGCAGGAACTGGTTCCGCTGAAAAAAGAGCTGGAGCGTTTTCTGTTCCAGAAGTTTTATAAACATTACCGGGTCATGCGGATGGCAAACAAGGCGAGGCATTTCCTGCGCGACCTCTTTACCGCATACGTCGAGTCTCCCTTTATCCTGCCCACCGAACACCAGAAGCGGGCGGAAGAATTCGGCCTTCATCGCGCTGTGGCTGACTATATCGCAGGCATGACCGACAGATTTGCCGAGCAGGAATACAGGAAGCTGTTCCAGCCCTTTGAGTAAATAATGACGCATAAGATCTTCGCTCTTTCCGACCTTCACCTCTCGATGGCTTTTGACAAGCCTATGGATGTGTTCGGCGATAACTGGCTTAACCATCCGGAAAAAATCGCCTGTAACTGGCGGGCAAACGTCGGCGAGGATGATATTGTTCTTGTGGCCGGAGATATTTCATGGGCCATGAAAACGGATCAGGCCTTGGGCGACCTAGAGTTTATTGCTGATCTGCCGGGACAGAAGGTTTTTGTCAAAGGCAATCATGACTACTGGTGGCAGGGGATCGGTAAGGTTCGCAAAATAGCTCCCACTGGGCTGCATTTTATCCAGAATGACGTCGTTACTTTTGGCGATATAGCCATAACCGGGACGCGCATGTGGGATTTTCCCGGTATCCACTGGAGAGGCGTTTATGTTGAGCCCTCCGTTCCGGTAAACAAATCTGCACGGAATGACGAGAACGATGATGAGAAGATAAGGGTACGAGAGATCGAGCGCCTGAAGCTTTGCCTTTCAAAGCTGCCGGCAAACAGTTCTCCCCGCATTCTCATGCTTCATTACCCTCCAATCGGCGAGGATGGAGGTGAGACTGAAATTACCAAAATTATCGACGGGCATGGTATCGATGTGTGCTTATACGGACATCTCCATTCCCTCGGCAGTGGGGAAAAGCATGGAGCTGATTGCGTTATAAACGGTACGCGATATGTCCTGACCTCTTCGGATTGGCTGGATTTCCGGCCGTTCAGGATTTTGTAAGTTTTTCGTCTTTTATGGCGTTTTAAATAATCAGTATCTTTACAAAGCGATTTTTCGTAATATATTTTACATTATCCGAAATGCCCCGAAGGGGCGGAATGCGGTGAAAATCCGCTGCAGAAGACATGCTGCTGTAACCGGATACGATGACCCCATATATCGCCACTGTTAAGACGGGAAGGCGGGGTCAAAGGTCAAGCCGGAAGCCAGAAGACCTTCGGATAGACGGTAGCTTCCCCGGTCTGGGAAAGGGCCCAATGCTCACCGCTTATGGCGCATTGCAGGTTCTTTCGTAACGAAGGATCCTTGATGCAGCCCCAATCACTCATATCCCCTAAACGACTCACACTGATTCGTCATGGCGATGTACCTCCACAGTTCCACGGCCGATACCTAGGGGCAACAGATGTTCCTCTCGGTGATAAGGGCCGCACACAAGCAGCACTGATTGCCTCCTCAAACATATCTCGCGAAAATGCGACATTTCTGATAAGCCCACTCATACGCGCACGCGAGACGGCGGAACTGGCCTTCCCCGATGAAGATCTAGCAATAATTGATAACCTTCGCGAGATGGATTTTGGCAAGTGGGAGTGTAAATCCTTTGCTGAAATGTCTGTCGAGTTACCGGATGAAGCTCAGCGGATGCTGGATAGAGACGACAACTTTTCCTTCAAGGACGGCGAAGATATTGGCACATTCATGTCACGTATCCGGGCTCTGGAAGGATTAATCAAAAATTCTGAATCGGACAGCATTGTTTGTGTGACCCATGGTGGCGTTATCCGTAATCTTATCTGCGTTCTCCTCGGAGTTGACAGCAAACTATCCTTCAGTTTAACTGTCGATTATGCATCGATTACGATACTCGACATATTTGAAGCTGGTGCACGTTTGAAAAAACTGAACGACACATCCCATCTGGAGCGGAGAAATGGCTAGGATCATACTTGTAACCGGAGGTTGCCGCAGCGGGAAGAGCCTTTACGCGCAGAAAGTGGCCGAGGAATTTGCTTCTGATCGCTGCTATATCGCCACTTGTCCGGTTATCGATGATGAGATAGGCGAGCGGGTAGAGCGGCACAAGGCGGACAGGGCGGGGCGCAACTGGCGCACGATCGAGGAGCAGATTGATCTTTCCAATGCTTTTGGGGCTTGCCAACCCCATGAATCCGTTCTTGTCGATTGCCTTACCCTGTGGGTCAATAATATAATGTACCGGGCCGAGCAGAACTCGGATCATATAAACGAAGATGGGGTCCGCAATATGACCGAGCGAATGCTTGAAGCGGCCGACGTTTTCCCCGGGCAGATATTATTTGTAACAAACGAAGTCGGGATGGGCATTGTCCCTTCTGATGAAAACACCAGATTATACCGGGACCTTGTTGGGCGCTGTAACCAGACGGTTGCCAAAAAAGCGGACGAGGTTGTTTTTATGGCATGTGGCCTTCCTCTTAAACTAAAAGGGTAATTATATGAGCTTACTTGAAAAGACAATCGATGGTATTGCACCGCAGGACCAAGCCTCCCGTGACAAGGCTAAGGAAAGACTTGACGCCCTGACCATGCCGCACTGGGCACTCGGGAAATTGATGGATCTAGCTCTTGATCTTGCGGGCATGACCAGATCGGTCAAACCTAAGTTTTCCGGTAGGGCTGTCGTTACCATGGCGGGCGATCACGGTGTGGTAAGCGAAGGCATAAGCAAATACCCACAGGAAGTAACCCCGCAGATGGTATACAATTTCGTAAACGGCGGAGCTGGTATCAATGCTATGGCCAGAAATTCCGGTGCGAGCGTTTATGTGGTTGATATGGGCGTTGCGTCTCCACTGGATGAACTTGTTAAAGGCAGTAAGATTATTGATAAACGTGTCGCCTCCGGTACTGCAAATATTGCGAAAGGTCCGGCCATGTCGCGAGAGCAGGCGATTAAGGCGGTTGAAGGTGGCATTGAGGTGGCCATGCTCCTTGCGCCCGGGGTAGACATTTTCGGCGTAGGCGAGATGGGAATTGGTAATACGACACCGAGCTCAGCTATCGTTTCGGTGATGACCGGTCTTGCGCCGGAAGAGGTGACCGGCCGCGGAACTGGTATCGACGACGAGCAATTGAAACACAAGGTTGGTGTAATAGCCAGGGCAATTGATGTCAATAAACCGGATGCGAACGACGGACTGGATGTTCTGGCGAAAATTGGCGGATTTGAGATCGGCGGTATCGCGGGGCTTATCCTCGGGGCTGCCAGCCTAAGGAAGCCGGTCATTATCGACGGATTCATCTCCACAGCCGGAGCGATGATTGCCCATGCTCTCTGTCCAACTGTTGCCGATTACATCATCTCTGCACATAAGAGCGTAGAGCAGGGACATGTGGCTATGTTGAAAAAGCTCGGCAAAGAGCCGTTGCTTGATCTCGATTTCAGGCTTGGCGAAGGCACGGGGGCGGCTCTGGCCATGCACCTCGTAGACGCGAGCGTAAGAATCTTGACTGAGGTCGCTACTTTTGAAGAGGCCGCTGTCTCCGGAGCTTCGAGTTGAAAAAGCTTTTCGCCGCAATCGGTTTTCTTACGATAATACCAGTACCTTCCGCCGTCTGCGAAAAAGACGATATGGGTGGGCTTATCCCGTATTTTCCGCTGGTTGGGTTGCTTCTGGGCGGAATATCTTATTCTGTCTGCACTGCGCTGCTTTATGTTTTCCCCGAAGCCGTTGCTGCTGCAATGATGGTTATGTTTTTCTCTGGCATCTCCGGCGCGTTTCATCTTGATGGCCTTGCCGATACTTTCGACGGTTTCTGGAGCAGTCGCCCGCGCGAGCGGATGCTGGAAATCATGCGCGACAGCCACATCGGCTCAATGGGTGTTTTTGCCATCATTTCGTTACTGCTGATCAAGTTCAGTGCTCTTACTGCGGTAGCAGCAACCCCATTTCCGTTGACCTGTTTCATTGTGCCGGTGACAGGACGATGCTGCATGACCCTTTCTATACTGATAAGCAAATACGCGCGAGAGGACGGATTGGCCAAAGTGTTTTTCGAATCCACAACTTCCTCGTCTGCAGTAGTTTTACTTGCTCTTGTCATGACGCTGATTTTCGCCTGCGGTCATATCGCCGCTGTACTTTTTGTCGTTTGTTCAGCCTTCGTATATATCTGGCGGTTATACTGTGATCGCAAGATCGGGGGAGCTACCGGAGATACGTTGGGCGCATGTTGTGAATTAAGCGAAGCGTTAGCCATCCTTACAATCGCCGCGCTTCCCAAACTAAATGGACTTCTGTATGCTTGATAGCCATGGCGGTAACATTACGGACCTTTCAAAAACGACCGGAATTCCGCAAAGCGAGATTCTTGACCTCAGCGCCAGCATCAACCCCATTGGCCCTCCCGAATGGCTAAGAAAAACAATATCACGTTCTATAAGCGACATATGCCATTACCCTGATATCAACTGCACCGAACTTGTTGATACTGCCAGCGAAAAATATGGCGTTGGCCGCGAGTGCATTGTCGCTGGTAACGGTTCTTCAGAGATACTCTTTGCTATTCCAAATGCCTTCAAGTTGAAGTCTGCCATCATACCCGTCCCGGCGTATTCCGATTATGAGAGGGTATGCCATTCTCATGACATCCGCGTAAACCACCATTATCTGCGCGAGGAAGATGAATTCAGGATTGATTTGAAGCGTCTCGGTAATGACATAACTGAACCATCCTTCGTTTTCATCGGGCACCCGAATAATCCGACAGGCGCGCTTGTCGACTCCGTCCAATTAATCGAGCTGGCTCGGGAAAAGAGTGACTCTATTTTCGTTATAGATGAGGCATATCAGGATTTTTGCAGTGCTGGTTCGTCTTTTATCAATAGTTTTACCGAGAACATGATTATCCTCAAGTCTTTGACGAAATCTTTCTGCATTCCGGGACTGCGTGCGGGGCTTGCTTTCAGTTCACCGGCAATTGTCGAGAAGATAAGCGCTTTTATTCCTCCGTGGTCGGTAAATACCTTTGCCCAGAAAGTTTCCGCCAAGGCAATTTGCGACAAAGAATATAAAGATCTTACCCTTTCAGAAATGTCGCGTCTGCGCACGCGGATGATAAACATTCTCGGCGCGACGGGAAAGTTTGAAGTGATAAAAAGTGACTGCAATTTCCTGCTTGTAAAAATTATTGATGAGTCCATAAATTCATCAGAACTTAAAGCAATGCTTCTTAGCGAATACGGCATTGCCATAAGAGATTGTAAAACGATTAATGGACTGACCGATCGCTTTGTCAGAATTGCCGTGTGCGATAATGATGGCCTTGATCGTCTTGAAAAGGCGTTTGACTACATATTCAAAATGTCACTGGCGACCGTTTCTGTAAAGCGCAAAAAAGCTATCATGTTTCAAGGTACGTCCTCGAATGCGGGTAAGAGTTTGGTCACCGCAGCGTTTTGTCGGATTTTATTTCAGGATGGATACAGTGTCGCCCCATTTAAGGCTCAGAACATGGCTCTCAACTCTTTCGTCACCAAAGACGGTTGCGAGATGGGGCGCGCGCAGGTATTACAGGCGCATGCGGCGAACATTGACCCGGACGTGCGGATGAATCCGGTGCTGATGAAGCCATCAAGCGAAACCGGATCGCAAGTGATTGTGAACGGAAAACCTGTAGGTAATTTCAAGGTGCGTGAGTTCTACGCCTATAAGGAAACTGCCTTTGCTACGATAAAGAATTCTTTCGATTCCCTCTCTTCCGAACATGACATAATTGTTCTTGAGGGGGCCGGGAGTCCGGGAGAGGTTAACCTTAAAAAGAACGATATCGTCAATATGCGCATGGCGCGATATGCCAATGCCGATGTATTTCTTGTCGGGGATATTGATCGCGGCGGCGTTTACTCATCCTTCATCGGCACTATGGATGTGATGGAGGAGTGGGAGCGCAGGCTTGTAAAAGGATTTATCGTCAATAAATTCAGGGGCGACGCTTCGCTTCTTCGGCCAGCCCATGATTACGTTTTGGACTTCACCGGCAAACCGGTGCTTGGTGTTATTCCCTTCATGCGCGACCACGGCCTTCCCGAAGAAGACTCGGTTTCCTTCAAGGAAGACTTCGTCGGCAGGAACACCAGAAAGAACGCCGCCGAGATTGATATCGCGTTGATTGATCTACCTTACTGTTCGAACTTTACCGACATCGATCCGCTTTATCTTGAGCCGGATGTTGATGTCAGGCTTGTAAGACGTGCGGATGAACTCGGCCGCCCGGATGCAGTTATTATTCCGGGCAGCAAGAGGGTTGCGCCTGACATAGCGTTTCTGAAAGAGACCGGGCTTTTTGACGCCATTAAAAGCCTGCCTACTGATACCACTGTTATGGGCGTTTGTGCCGGTATGCAGATACTCGGTAGGGAAGTAAACGATCCACATCATCTTGAATCAAATACGATAAGTACCGAAGCCCTAGGCTTGCTGCCTATCATTACGGAATTCGCTATTGAAAAAACTCTCTGCCAAAGTTCCGCTGTGCATGCTCCGTCCGGCCTGAATGTTACTGGCTATGAGATTCACCATGGTGTGAGTTCGGCTGTTGACGAAGTTGAGACTATTATTGTATCAGAGTCAGGATCGCCTATCGGTTACGCTTCGCCTACAGGCAATGTGTGGGGAACTTACCTGCATGGAATTTTCGATAACGACGAATTTCGTCGCTGGGTTATAGACGGACTAAGGGTTAAAAAGAAAATTGCTCCTCTAGGTAAGGTCGTTGCTAATTATGAAATAGATTCACTTATCAATAAACTTGCCGATAAGGTTCGCGCCAGCGTTGATCTGAAAGAAATTTATAGGATTTGCGGATTGTAATGATGGATGCCATGATCATACCCGCCGCTGTTATGCTTGATCTGCTGGTTGGCGATCCCAGGTTTGCCCTCCATCCAGTGCGGCTTATCGGGAACCTGATCGGTATAATTGAACGTGCATGCCGGACAATAACTGGAGACGGGTATTGCTCTGGACTTCTCTGCACTTTCATTTCGCTGCTGACAGTCTCACCCTTTGTAACAGGCATTGTCATCGCCGCGGAAGCTTTTGATCATCGTATTGCCTTAGCGCTGTCCTGCGTTCTCATATACTTTTGTATCTCAGCAAAAGACCTATGGCGCCATGCTATGGACGTCTCCCGTCGGCTTTCTGAGAATGACCTCCACGGGGCGAGAGAGCGCGTATCCATGATCGTCGGGCGCGACACAAATATTCTTAACGAACACGGGGTTGTACGCGCTTGCGTCGAGAGCGTTGCAGAGAACAGCGTGGATGGCATCATTTCCCCTATCATGTTTGCGGCACTAGGCTTTTATCTTTTCGATTTATCTGGCGCAGTTGCTGTCGCATATCTATTCAAAACCGCAAGCACTCTTGATTCGATGATCGGGTATAAGAATGAAAAATATCTCCGCTTCGGTTGGAGTGCGGCGCGGTTTGATGATGTTCTGAATTATATTCCTGCGCGTATCGGACTTTTGCTTATCTCGCTCGCGGCGATTCCACTCAGGCAAAGCTTTGTAGGCGCTCTGAAGATCGGGTGGAGAGACAGTGGGCATCACTCCAGTCCCAATTCCGGATATCCGGAAGCGGCTTTTGCCGGAGCGTTGCGGGTGAGGATAGGAGGGCCGACCTGCTACAAGGGCGTATGGGCGGACTACCCATATATCGGAGAGGATACCGTCACTCTGGCAGTTGACACTATTTATAAAAGCTGCATGTTGATGCTTTTTTCAACCATCCTTACTTGCGCATCCTGCACGGCTATCGTATCTCTGCTGAAATAAAATAGACGCAAGGCATTAGCCCTGCGCCTGAACGTTCATAATTCGTTTTATAATTATTCAGCTATTCAACACATACGGAGCGGATAGAGCGAACATCGGTTCCGCCCATGAGAACCTTGAAGAAGCCGTCCTCTGCGAGTTCGTACATTCTGTAGTCGTTATGATCGTCCCACTGCTTTGCGCCTTCCCTGATCTCGTGGATTCGCGCGCCGCCTACAATCATCTTCTTTACCTCGTCCGTAGCGATGAGAAGTTCGTGAATACCCATTCGTCCCTTTAGTCCGCTTCCGTTGCACTTGTCGCAACCTTCACCAATAACATAACTTTCCGAGACAGGGAATTCCTTATCCAGATATTTATACATGCCGTTCTCGATTCGCGCCCCTATCATCTCGAGATCCTTATCCGGTAGCTGGGACTTTACGCGGCATTTTGAACAGAGCGTCTTGGTCAGTCGTTGTGCTAGAACGCAGAGCAGAGCGTCCGAGAGGGTGACTGGGTCGATACCGATGTCTACCAGACGGGTTACCGTTTCAGGGGCATTGTTGGTGTGTAGCGTTGAGAACAGAAGGTGGCCGGTAAGGGCGGCTTCAATGGCGATAGAGCAGGTTTCGAAGTCGCGCATTTCGCCGACCATGATGACGTCCGGGTCCTGACGCAGGAAGGCTCGGAGAGCTTCCTTAAATGTCATACCCACCTCTGGTTTTACCTGAACCTGCCTCAGGCCGACCTGAGTGATTTCGACCGGGTTTTCGGCGGTCAGGATCTTGCGGTCCGGGGTATTGATGTTTGCAATTGTCGAGTGCAGGGTCGTGGTCTTACCGGAACCGGTAGGACCTACGCAAAGGATCATGCCGTATGGTTTGGTGAACTGCCTCTGGTACGGCTCGATAACCCACGGCATGAAGCCCATCTTCTCAAGCGGCAGAGGCTTGGAATCGGCAAGAATACGCATGACGATGTCTTCGTTGCCGCCTACGGTCGGACAGATGTTTACTCGAAGCTCAATGTCGTAGCGGCCGCCATGCTCCTTGAACCTGATTCGTCCGTCCTGCGGAACGCGGTGTTCAGTGATATTAAGTTCCGACATGATCTTATAGCGCGCCACGAGTGCGTTTTTGGCGTGCAGCGGAATCTGCAGTGTTTTCTCAAGCGAGCCGTCCCGGCGTACGCGGATGAGAACGGAATTCTCCATAGGTTCGATATGTACGTCAGAGCCGCCCAGGCGGTAGGCGTCTTCGATGATGCGATTGCAGAGTTTGACGATCGGGGCGTCGTCTTCCTTTGCACCGTCCTTAAT
Organism: Planctomycetota bacterium; assembly: GCA_016936955.1. Lineage (GTDB taxonomy): Bacteria > Planctomycetota > SZUA-567 > SZUA-567 > SZUA-567 > JAFGWW01. The sequence continues at coordinate 9,485 of JAFGWW010000282.1, forward strand.
GTTGACCGCTTCGACATCCTCTTCCTGCTCGACTCCGAGGTCTTCCGCGAGGGCGTTGAAGAGATCACCTATGTTGTCGTCTGTTTCTTCTTCGGTTGCTTCCGGGTGAAGGGTAAGCTTGATAGACTTCAGAATGTCTTTTCTCGTGGCCATGAAGACTTTGTTAACCTTGGAGCCGGTTCTGATCTCCATGTCTTCGATGGCGATGAAATCTTTGGGATTGTGCATGATAACCGATATCTGCAGTTCGCCGTTCTGGTCGAGAGTTTGCTTATAAGGGCAAAGCATGTGGCGCCGTGCATAGGCTTCAGGGATATTCTCGAACAGTTCAGGGTTAATATTCAGGTCGCTGCTGTACTCGATAAACTCTACGTCGTTCATTTCGGCAATAATCTTGGTTATTTCAACTTCACTTACGTCGTACTGCTCTATAAGAACATCAAGCAGCTTTTTGCGCTCCTGCCGCGCTCTTTCCTGCGCGTCCCTAAGTTGTAGTTCCTTGACCAGTCCACGTTCGACCAAGAGTTCGTTTAAGGTCGATTTGGTCTTGCTCTTCTTCATTATGTGGGTGTGGGACTGGCTGTTCTGAAGGGCGATGCCGACGTAGTTTGTGAGTTTGTTCATCAATTCGATATCGTTGTTATCGAAAAAGCCATTCGCATGCTTATTCAAAGCCTGAATTACGCCGACCGTTCTGTCACCAACCTTGGCGGCGGCGACAAGCATGCTTTTTGTGCGGTAGCCGGTTTTCTGATCCCACGATTTATCGAATTTCGGTAGGGGGGAAACCGCCTCAAGTTCGGCGGTATCGTATACGTCTTTCAGAATAAGCATACGCCCTGTGCAGGCCACAAACCCGGCAATGCTGTCGTGATTGTGGGGTAGGCTAATTTCGCTGATCTCGCCGTCGATTTCTGTGCGGCTGATGAGGTGGCGGTCGTTCGCGTCTTGATCCACCACATAAACGGTGGTGCGGTCGCAATTCAGGAGTTTGCATGTGTTAACGCTGATCTCGTTAAGAACCTCGGTGAGGTCGAGAGTGGAGAGGATCTTCTTGTTAATATCGTCCAGAAGAATCTGCTCTTCGAGCTGTTCTTTAAGATCACCTACCAGGTCGAGAAATTCATTGTCTGACATGATCGCCAAAACCTCCGCGCCAGAAATTATAAGTAAGTATCGCAATTTGGTTTAATCTTAACATTCTTTGGCGGTGCCCGTCAATGCGGATATTGGCTTAGAATCGAACTATCTCCCAAAAAGCTGAATAAGCCTTTCTCAGTAATTACGCCTATTCTGTATCTTAACGCGTCAGGTTTATTTCCAGGTAACCAGTCGGGCGGGAAAATTTTATTGATTCCGGCGGCTGTTGTTGTATACTCATGATAAAACGTTTTGGCGGAATGCTAATGAATGCTACGCTTAAAGACATTTCGGACGCAACCGGCCTCTCCCTGCCGACGATTAGCCAGGCGCTTAACAAGCGAGGGAGGATCTCAGCCGAGACCCGGGATGTTGTTTTGAAGGCCGCCCGGAAACTTGGCTACCGTCCAAACACTGCAGCCCGAAGCATGCAGAGCGGGCGCTTCAATAACATAACCCTGCTGTGTTCGCTTGAGGGGTGGTTTTTGCCTGAGGGTCTTGTGCGGGGCATTTCCCGCTCTCTCAACTATCGCGGTCTTCATTTCAGCCTTGGCGAAATACCGGTCACCTCGTCTGAATCAAATTTCCCTGTTATGCTTGAAGAGCTTTCCTGTGACGGGCTTTTGATCAACGAGATGGAGGCTATTCCCTCCGGTATCAGCAAAACGATAAAGAACAGCGGTATTCCTGTCGTCAGCATAAACTCCAACAAGAAGAGCAACTGCGTGTACCCTGATGATTATATGGTCGGTCGTCTGGCGGCGGAGCATCTTATCCGGCGTGGTCATCGTAAAATAGCTTACTGCTGTTTTCAGGCCTATCCCGAGAACGAACATTATAGCGTAAGCGCGAGGCAGGAAGGTTTTACGAAAGCACTTTCCGGCGCTGGGTTGACGCCCATTATATTCAGGCAAAATCACGCCGAAAAGTTGCTTTACACTATCGATGACCACAGGGTTGCCCTTTTCCGCGAGCTTCTTGATTCGCCAAGCAGGCCCACAGCTTATTTCGCTTACAGCGAACGCGATGCACTCCCCCTTGTTACCGCCGCGCTCTCCCTTGGACTTTGCATACCGGATGATATCTCGATAATTGCATGTTATGACAAGTTGCTGTCCTCATGCGGAATTCCCCTTACCACCGTAGCGGTTGATTGGACTCTTATCGGAACTACGGCTGTAAATATGCTTGTTGGGAAGGTTAACGGCAAAATAAAGTCAATGAAATCGATATCAGTTCCCGTCTCGCTTATTGAAGGCGGTAGCTGCTTAGGCGAGTAATTTTTTACAATAAAGCCAAAACGTTTTGGCGTAGATGGAGGAGATTTTATGGACAAGACGGCATGGGATGAGAAGCTGGGTGAACTCAAGGCTCGGCATGAAGAGTTGCTGACGCAAAAAAACACTATAGACACGACATGGGTGAACGGGCTTTTCGACCGTTATGAAAATCCGGTGGTGACGAATAATCATGCGCCGATCGAGTGGCGATATGATCTTGATTACAGCCGCAATCCTTTCCTGCTTGAAAGGCAGGGGATAAACGCAACCTTGAACCCCGGCGCGATTATTTACGAGGGGAAGGTCGTTCTTTGCGTCCGAACCGAAGGCAACGATCGTAAGTCATTCTTCTCCATGGCGGAGAGCGAAAATGGTATTGACGGATTCCGGTTTTGGGACAAGCCGGTCGTTATCCCCGAAACCGACAATCCGGACACGAATGTATACGACATGCGTCTGGTCAAACATGAGGACGGGTGGATTTATGGCATATTCTGCACCGAACGCCCGGATCCGAAGCGCGCGCCCGGCGATCTATCCTCGGCCGTTGCCCAGTGTGGGGTCGTGAGGTCAAAGGATATGCGCGATTGGGAGAGGTTGGCTGATATCAAGACCGGCGCGCCTCAGCAGCGTAATGTGGTTCTCCATCCTGAATTCATTGACGGGAAATATGCCCTATATACCCGCCCGCAGGACGATTTCATCGAAGCCGGTTCAGGCGGGGGCATAGGTTGGGGGTTGGCCGATTCGATGGAGAATGCTGTGGTTGATAGCGACTGCATTATCGACTTCAAGGCTTACCATACCATCAAGGAACTTAAAAACGGCCTCGGCCCGGCACCAATAAAGACTGACAAGGGATGGCTCCAGATGGCGCATGGGGTTCGCGGATGTGCAGCTGGCATGCGCTATGTCCTCTATGCTTTCATGACCGCCCTTGATGATCCCTCACGCGTAATCGCTGCGCCGGGTGGTCATCTGATGGCTCCGCGCAGGCTTGAGCGTGTCGGTGACGTATCGAACGTTCTTTTCTGCAATGGCTGGGTGCAGAAGCCTGACGGGACGATCCTCATTTATTATGCTTCTTCCGACACTCGCATTCATGTGGCGAGCACGACTGCGGAAAAGATGGTTGACTATGTGTTGAATACTCCGACTGATGGGGGAAGGTCATACGCCTGTGTCCAGCAGCGGCTTGAGCTGATTGAGCGGAATAAAAAGTGTTAAGTTGACTTGTGGAAAATATGACGGTTGGCGGGCAGGGGCTCTCTCTGCCCGTCAGCCCCATTTTTTGCGTTCAAAAATCTTCGCCCGTTCGTAATGCGGATAGGTCTGCTCCATCAGGCGGAATGTGTTGGAGTGGATGTCGCGCTTTCCGTCCGGCCTCTCGCCTATTCCCAGAACCTCGTGCAGCATCTCGTGAAACATCACATACTCGACCATGTAGCGCGGGATGTCCTGCCGGTCGAGCCTGCGGCTCATGCCTATCATATTCCGCATCGGGTCGTACCAGCCTAGCCTGACCGAGCGTGCTCTTTTTTTGCTGACCTGCCGGCCCCATGTGATCGTGGCGGTGGAGCGGTTGTCGAGGAAGGTGGAGCTGAGATATTGCCTGATCTCGGAAAGGTTGTGATATCTTCCGTCGACGCGGATTACCATGTCTCTGGCATCTGCCGCGTTCTTGGCAATCTGGTGCTGGTTCTGATCGATGTATTCCTGAATCAGGTCGCGTTCGAGCTTTTTACCTGAGAGCCACCTGCCCATGGTCTCGACCACGGTGTCGGGGGCGTCGAGAAAAATACGGTGCAGGCGCAGTTCAAGAATGTCGTTGTCAGCTTTGGCGTTGACTATGCTGGAGGTGTTGTCGGTGATAATGAGCATGACCTTCTTTCCGGCTTTTTCGCAAAGGCGGTTCTGTAGATCACTGGCGCTCATTGTTGTCTTGCATGTGGCTGATTCATTCATACCCTTATTATCATAAATCAGCCCTGCAACTTCAAGGGTCTCGATAAAATAAGGGCGCCCGGCACTAGGCCGGACGCCCTTTTATTTAATTCCTGCTGCTTATTTCTTGGCGACCATCTTGCTGGTGTCGAGGATGCCGAACTTGGTGAGTTCGCCGATCAGAGGCTTACCCCAGGTCATGAAGGCTTCGGAGACATTGTTGCCAGCCGGAGCGATGTGTTCTTCCGGAAGGTGGCGGGTTTTGCCCGCAACCGCCTTGAGGGGAACCAGTTTGTACTCGCTCTTGTAGGGCTTGTCGCTGACGCGCTGGATGGCGACCGAACCGTCTACGTTGCCGGAGAGGGCGCATTCGGCGGCGAACTTGCCGAGGCCTATGGTTTCTTCGTAGTCAACCGGGCTCTGGTCGGGGAAAGAGCGTTGGATGTAGCCGAGGGTGTCGCCGCGGGCGCGAAGCTTCTTGACGATTCCCTTG
>JAFGWW010000283.1 GCA_016936955.1 Planctomycetota bacterium
CGTAGGCGGCGGCTCGGTCAAGACCCTGATCGAGAAGAAGCCCCTGAGCGAAGACCGGGCGATCGAGATCACCATGGGCGTGGCCGAAGCCCTCAACGCGGCAGCGAAACTAAACATTATCCACCGCGACATCAAGCCCGACAACATCATGCTAACCGAAGAAGGGGAGGTCAAACTCGCCGACCTCGGCCTTGCGAAAGATATCGCCAATGATGCATCATCGACATTGAGCAACACCGTCCTCGGCACCCCCGCCTACATCAGTCCCGAACAGGCGGACGACACGCGAAACGTTGACGCCCGCGCCGACCTCTACAGCCTCGGCGCCTCTTTCTACCACATGCTCACCGGCGACATCCCCTATGAGGGACAGACCGCGCTGGCGGTGCTCAAAAAGCTTATAACCATGCCCACGCCAGACCCAAGGGCAAAGCGCAAAAAGATATCCGAAGCCACGGCCGCCGTCTGTCGCAAGCTCATGGCCAAAGACCGCGACCTGCGCTACCAGAGCGCGGAGGAACTTCTCGAAGACCTCAGGAAAATAAAATACGGCGGGGTCACAACCGCCGCCCCGCTCCTCGCCTCGGGTTTTGAAAATGAGGAATCGCCAGAATCACTGAACAACGGCCCCATGAAATCCGGCCGCATCCGTTTCCAATCCATGATGAGCGCCCTCGCCCGTAAAGTCGGCGAGTCCTCCGCCAGAAAAGCCGGGAACGCGCAGTCATGGTATATGGCCCTGACCAACAAAGGCAAGGCCGCAGTCGCCGCATGCGTTGCCGCCGCGGTTATTATTCTGCTATTCACCTTCGCCGGGAAAAATCAGGTTGAATCGGGAGCGAACGATACGCCAAAAATCGCCGACATTTCATACTCATCCCTAACCCCCGGAAAATCGGAGGGCGAGGCCGGCCCCGAACTGCCGTCTGACTCGTCCGTAACCGCTGCGGTGAATGCCATAACCGCCACCCAGACGGAACCAGTAGCCAGCACGAAGGTTAATACGGATAAAACACCAACAACGGAAACCGCCCCCGCAATCGCGCTCCCAACCGAGACAAGCAAGGTGAGCGAAAAATCATCCGCGCCGGAGCAGACTCTCGTCGCCCCCATAGCCACCAAAACGGTGGAGAAACCCAAGGCAGTCGCAACGCAGGCGAAAACTGAAGTGGAAAAGGTCAAGCCCGCAATGGTTGAACCGCAACCTGTTATCACAGCGGATACGACAAAGAGCGAGTTCGTCAAACCCGCCCCGGTAAAACCTGCGCCGGTCAAAACTGCCCCGCAGCCCCAACCAGTGAAACACACAAAAGCAGTTGAATGGCGCTCCATTGCCGAAGCGAACCAGCTTTATGAAGAAGCGGAGACCAAGCGCAAAAACCTCAACCCCTTCAAGAAGGTTGACAGCTACAAAGAAGCGATGGTGCTTTACCAGAAAGTCATTGACAACTACCCGGAATCGGACAAAGTTCTGATCTCTCACTACCAGCTCGGCAACATTTACGAGTCAATCTATTTCGGCGAGCACGAAAAGGCGATCAAGGAATACGCCTCCGTCCTCAAGTACGATCCCAAGACAGAACTCAACGTGCGGTGGAGAATCGCCGTGCTCTATGAAAACCGCCTGCTCGACCGCAAGAACGCGCTCAAGTGGTACGAAATCGCATCCAAAGGCGAAGCAAGCGAAACCGTGCGGGCCGATGCCGCAGAGAAGGCAAAGTATCTAAGAAGCCTGGAGCAATAAATGCGCCATCCGGTTTTAGTTGATAATGCCTTGACAGATTCCACGGTTGCAACTAACATATTCCACTCTCAAGGAAGAACCCGTGAATAAGCCGGATGAGGACAAAGGCTCGCGCCCCTTTATCGGCATCATGTTCGATTGCTGCCACATTTACTCGAGGCTCTACAAAAACAAGGCGGGCACGGCCTATGTTGGCTGGTGCCCCAAATGTATGCGGAAGCTCGAGATCAAGTGCGGCGGCGGTGGCACCAACCAGAGGATATTTCGCGCCCAATAACGCCCGGCGCGCCGGATATGGAAAGGAAGCAAATTGTCGGCTGACTGGCAAGTTTCAAAAAGCACCTGCGTATGTTCCGCCACCCAGAAACAGATCGAGGTCGGGGAGACATATTACTCTGCCCTTATCGAGGAAAACGAGGGTTTCTCCCGCAAGGACTACTCGGTCGAGGCGTGGAACGATATCGACAAGAGCGATTTTTTCAGCTTCTGGAAGACCAAGGTAAAAGCCGAAGACGAAAAGAAGAAACTCGTCATCGACGTGGAGGCATTCTATACCTTCTTCGCCAACCTGATGGAGAAGCAGAACGAGAGCAAAATCCTCTTCAGTTACCTCGTCACGCTGATCCTCGTCCGCAAACGCATTCTCCGTCTTGATGAGATCGAGAAAGGCCCCGACGGCGACGCGCTTATGGTTTACGACAGGCGCGCGGACAAGACATTCCGCGTCGACTGCCCCGAAGTATCCGACGAGCAACTCGAAGAGGCACAGAAATCGTTGAACGAAATTTTCGAGTGCACCATCGGCTCAGACGATCTTTAATATTTTTCACCGACCACACAACTGACAAGCAGGAGGACCGCAATGGCCAAAATCAAACCGAAGGTTGCGCTGGTAATGGGAAGCGATTCCGACTACCCAAAACTCGAAGGCGCGGTAAACACGCTCCGGGAGTTCGGCGTCCCCTTTGAGGTTCATGTAATGAGCGCCCACCGCACGCCCGAGAAGGCCGCCACCTTCGCGGCCAATGCAGAGAAGAACGGCTTGCAGGTTATCATGGCAGCCGCCGGTGGCGCGGCCCACCTTGCCGGGGTTATCGCGGGACACACCATCCTCCCCGTAATCGGCATCCCCATCTCGGGAACCTCCCTCTCCGGGTTCGATAGCCTCCTCTCCACCGTCCAGATGCCCGCCGGAATCCCGGTTGCCACCGTTGCGGTCGGTTCCGCCGGAGGCACCAACGCAGCATTGCTGGCGGTTCAGATCCTCGCCCGCGCAGACAGCAAACTCGCAGCAGCTCTGCGCAAGTTCAAGAAGGACATGGTAAAGAAAGTCGAGTCCAAGAACGCCGCTCTCCAGAAACTTCTGGCCAAGGATAATTAAATGACAGCAAAGAAAAGCTTCGACGCCCCTACCCTCGAATGGAGCAAGGGCACAGTTAAACTTATTGAACAGACCCTCCTCCCCGAGCAGGAGAAGGTGGTCACCATCCGCACCCCGAAAGAAATGTGGGACGCCATCAAGCGCCTCGCCGTCCGCGGCGCCCCAGCAATCGGCTGTGCCGCAGCTTACGGCGTCGTCCTCGGCATCCATAAATCAAAAGCCAAAACGCCCGCTGCCCTTCTCAAGGAAGCGGTAAAGACGGCCGACTACCTTGCCACCTCGCGCCCGACGGCGGTCAATCTGTTCTGGGCACTGGATCGGATGAAATCGGTAGCCACCCTTGAAGCAAAAACGATGGACGTGCCTACCCTCAAGCAGAGAATTCTCGACGAAGCCCATGCCATCCTAGAAGAGGACAAGGCCATGTGCCACGCCATCGGCCGCAACGGCGCAAAGCTCGTCACCAAACGTAATAAGCCCTTCGGCATCCTGACCCACTGCAACGCCGGCGGCCTCGCCACCTCCGAATACGGAACCGCGCTGGCGGTGATGTATGAAGCTCACAGCCAGAAGAAAAACATCCACGTCTACTCCGACGAGACGCGACCCCTCTGTCAGGGCTCGCGCCTCACCACATGGGAGCTGATGCGCGCCGGGGTTCCCGTAACCCTGATCTGCGACAACATGGCAGCCCAGGTTATGCGCGAAGGCCGAATCGATATTGTCGTGACCGGCGCCGACCGCATCGCCGCCAACGGCGACTCGGCCAACAAGATCGGAACCTACGGCGTGGCCATCCTCGCCAAGTTCCACGGCATCCCCTTCTACATCGCCGCCCCCTCAAGCACCTTCGACCTCTCGCTCAAGGATGGCAGCCAGATCCCGATCGAAGAGCGCCATCCGGAAGAGATCAAGAACGGCTTCGGCAAGTGGACCGCACCGCGAAAGGCGAAGATATACAACCCCGCCTTCGACGTCACCCCCGCCGGGCTGATCGCCGGCATCATAACCGAACGGGGCATTATCGAAAAGCCAAACACGGCAAAAGTCAAAAAGCATCTGGCATAGCAACCAGCTAGAACAAGGACGCCTGAGATGACCGAGGCGCGCAGGATAAAAGGAATATACAAAGACGGGCGCATCGAGCTTGAAGAAGATGCGCCCGAACTTGAAGGCCTCTCCCTTGAGGTCTCGATAGAGCTTCCTCACGGCGGGGGAAAACCTGCCGACATACGCGTCGAGGCGATGTATCCGGGACCGCTGGTCGAGTTCGGTAGCGGCATCTCACACCTCTGCGGCTGCGAGCAGATCGTAAACATCATCAGAAAATTCCGTGCCAAACTTCAGGAGAGCACCGGCTTTCCCCTCCCCCCGGTGCGCATGGTCGTCTCAGATAAGATCGAGGCCGATACATACCGCATCAGACTCAACACGCAAGTCATGGGAGAGGGCGAGATCAATCCGAAACGGATTCTGGCCTTTGTCTCCAACCCGGCCGACAAGAAAATCCTCGAACAGATTCCGGGCCAAACCGTACCCGACCCGATCTTCTCCATGCCCAGTCGGTGGATTCTCCCGTCCATGGCCCAGATCGCCCGCGAGCGCGGACTCACCGTCGTCATCCCCGAGGCGCTGGTCACAAGCCATATTGAAGAGGTCATCACCCAGAATATCCCGGACTGCCTCGACAGCGCAACCACCGGCGCGCTTATCGACGCGGCGCGGAAGCTCTGCCCCGGCTCGGTCGCTCAGGTTATTCCGGAAATATTGACGAATGGAGAAATGCAGGAATTACTGAGGATACTGCTCGGTGAGAAACGCCACATCGGAGCGCTGAAAGAAATTTTTGAAGCTATCGCCGGGCTCGGCAGAAAAACTCCGCAGGAACTGGCGGAAGAGATCAAGCCTCGGCTCGGCAAATTCATCCCAGTCTGAGTTGCAGGAAAATAATCAGGAAACCTCGGCCGTCTCCTTTTCCTTGAGCACAAGAGGCACCGGCTCCGGCTCGTTCGCCCAGGCCTCATCTTCAAGCTTATGCAGCGCGGCATCAAGCTCAACCCGGATCCGCTCCTGCTCGTCCTTCTTATCCTTGCCCTTGAGCCCGGTACGCGGCCGAATTACCTCGCCGAAAATGATTTTATACGGATGGCGATTGGGAATTTTCTGCCCTTTTGGCCAACTCTGATATGAACCCCACACATAGACGGGAAGCACCGGAGAACCGCTCCGCACCGCTATCGTGCCGATGCCTGACTGAATTTCCGCCATCTTTCCCGTAACGGTCCGCGTCCCCTCGGGAAACATCAGCACCGCCTTACCTTCCTCAAGACGCTTGATAAATTCCCTGAGCGCCTCCCGGCTGTCGCCGTCGCGATCAATGGGAAACGCGTTGAGTGTCTCTATGCACCAGCGCCCTACAGGATTTTTGAAAAGGGTTTTGCGAGCCATATAATTAAGCTCGCGCGGAAGGGAAGCGCCGACCAGCGGGGGATCGAAAAAACTCGCGTGGTTACTCGCGACAATCAGCCCGTCTTCGAGAGGAACGTTCCCGACGCCGCGGATGTCAGCCCCGCCCATAAGCCACATGCAGGCGCGCACGACATGCCATGCCACACGGTAAAGCAATCTCACGCCAACCCCTCCATCCCGGCTTTGACCCGCTCGACAATGCTGTTTACCACCTCGTCCGGAGTCATGCTGGTCGTATCCAGCATTACGATATCCCCGTCCTCGCGCGCCGCAATCTCCATTGCTTCCTTCATTGGCCCCACCTGCCTGTCAGATTCGTCACGCTTGATTATTTCATCGAGGAGCTGGGCGAAATCAACCGTGTGCCCCTTCTCCTCCATCTCCATCTTGCGTCGCTTCGCCCGCTCTTCAGCATCGGCGGTCAGGAAAAATTTCCACCGCGCTTCTTTCAGAACCACCGTCGTAATGTCGCGCCCTTCCATCACCGCCGGGCGGCTTCTCGCCATGCCGCGCTGAATATCGACAAGGGCTTC
>JAFGWW010000284.1 GCA_016936955.1 Planctomycetota bacterium
ACCGCGACACGATAGTAATGGTCAACAATCTGGCCGACAAGCTCTGCGGCATCTCGCGCGGGCGCGGCCACTTCATCGGCGTCTGCACGGTGGTGACCAAGCTCTTCAATATCGTCCAGCCCACGACCGCATACTTCGGGCAGAAGGACGCCCAGCAGGCGCTCATCATCCAGCGCATGACGGAAGACCTTAACATGCCGATCGAGATCGAGGTCTGCCCCATCGTGCGCGAGAAGGACGGCCTCGCCATGAGCAGCCGCAACGTCCGCATCCCCGAGCACCTGCGCCCCAACGCCCTCACGCTTTACAAAGCCCTCTGCCACGGGCGCAAGATGCTGCAGGACGGGGAGACCGACGCCAACCTCATCAACCACACCATGAGCGAGATGATCATCGCCGAGAAGGGGGTTGAACTCGACTACATGCACATCTCCTCCCTGATGACGCTGGAGGACGTGGACAGGATCGAACGCCCGGTGATTTTCGCGGGCGCGATCAAGGTTGGAGACGTAAGACTGATTGACAACATCCTGGTAGGCCCCGACGGGCCATGGGAGGACTAAGAGAAAATGTTCCGTGAAATGCTCAAATGCAAAATCCACCGCGCAACCGTAACCGACGCCTGCCTCGACTATGAAGGCAGCCTCTCGGTATGCCCCAAGCTTCTGGCCAAGGCGGGCCTCCTGCCGGGCGAGAAGGTGCTGGTGGCCAACCTCACCAACGGCAACCGCTTCGAGACCTACATCATTGAAGGCAAGGAAGGCGAGATCTGCATCAACGGCGCGGCGGCCCATCTCGGCGAGGTGGGCAACAAGGTTATCGTAATCTGCTTCGCCCTCTACAGCGAAGAGGACATGAAAAACTACAAGCCGACCATCGTGCACGTTAACGCGCACAACGAAGAGGTCGAGTAAGAGCTGACCGGGTTTTGAGAAAATGCCGCGCCTCTGCCGCGATTCCGATTTACGGCAAAGAGGATAGGGACCAACGGCTTTTCCCGCGAAGGCGATTCTGACCGGCACAACATATCCGGAAGGGCATGAATGCACAGGATACTGATTGAAATACCTTATCTCGGGATTCCGATCTACAGCTACGGATTCATGATGATGCTCGCCTTCGTGGGCGGCATCACGATCGCCTATTTCCGGGCGAAGAAGGCGGGGATCAAACCGGAAGTGGTCATGGACATCGGCCTCTACTCCATCATCTGCGGCATCGTGGGCGCGCGCCTAGCTTTCATCATCACCGACTTCCACCCCGATCCGGCGAGCGACTTCCCGCTGCTGGACATGGTCGCCATCTGGAAAGGCGGCCTGACTTTTCAGGGCGGGCTCTTCCTCGCCCTCGCCGTCTGTATCTGGTATCTGAAAGCAAACATGATCTCCGCCGCAAAGGTGGCCGACATCTTCGCCCCCGCCACCGCTTTCGGAGTGGCCATGGGCAGGATCGGATGTTTCCTCAACGGCTGCTGCTGGGGCAGGATCTGCAGCCCCGACTTTCCTCTGGGGCAGAAGTTCCCACTCGACAGCGGCGTGCACCACCACCACCTCCAGCTCCTGCGCGACGGGAGCCTGCTCGAGACCCTGAGCAAAACCGGCAACGATAAAATCGCCCAGAGTCTCTCCCATCTCGATCCCGTCATGGCCACCTTGCAGGACATTCCGCTGATCCCGGTCCACCCGGCCCAGCTCTACACCTCGGCGGCCCTCTTCGCGATTTTCGGAATCCTGCTGGTGGTCGACAAACTTCCCGGCAAATTCGACGGGCGCACCATGCTCGTCTTTCTGATGCTCTACTCCTGCGTGCGCTTCGCGATCGAATTACTCCGCGACGATACCCCCCTGCTCTTCGCGTTCGGCGCATACCCGGGGCTGCGGCTCGGGCAGTATCTCGCAATCGCGACCTTCGCCGTCGCGGCGGGGCTATTCCTCAAGCTGCGCAAGACAAACAACGAAAAGCCGGGCATCTCCGGCGAGGGGGAGAAATGAAAAAACACCTGATCCCGTTCCTGCTCCTGTTCGCAATCGCCGCCAGCAGCCACGCCAAGGCCGGGGAAGCGAGCGAGAAGGCATGGAGCCTGCTCAACGATAACAAGTTTGAAGAAGCGGAAAAAGCTTTCGCCGCCATCCCGGACAAAGACGGCTACGCCCGTCTCGACGCGCTTCAGGGCCTGATCGCATGCGCCACCATCAAGGGTGAGTTCAAGAAAGTTTTCGACCTTGAGACCGAGCAGGTCAGAACCTCCTCCGCCATGAAAGACGGCGTGGGCGCCTACTTCCTCCGCAAGACTTCCGTCTTTGCGCACGCGACCCATAATCGCGACGCACTCGTTGAACTCTACAAGGAAATTTACGCCAGCCCCGCAACCGACCCCGAGGTAAAGGTTATTGCCGCGCGCGGTATTTTCAATAACCTGATTTTCAAGACCAGATTCGACGAAGCGATGGAATACCGTAGCGCCATCCCCTTCGTAAAAAAGTACGCCGCCCTCATCGGCCCCTTCCGCGACGAGACCGGCTATGAGAAAGATAAGCAGTACGCACCCGAGAAAAATCCCGGCCTCGAACAATACGAGGACGGCACGAAATACGAAACCCGCACGGTGAAGAATGTGGAGGCTTCAAAGCTCTACCTGAGCGCGGACGCCTATTATCTGCTGCCCGACACCGTCTCGCCCCATGCGTTCTATGCTTTCGTGCTTATCAAGAGCGAAGCGAAACAGAAAGCCATTCTCGACCTCAACGCCACCGGCGGGATGCGCGCGTGGCTCAAGGGCATGCCGATCTTCGACAGCGAACAGTTCCGCGGGGATTACCGCGCCCCGAGCCGTTCGATGGAGATCAACCTCGACGCCGGACTCAACCCCCTGATCGTCAAGATGCCGAGCGTCCGCAGCATTGATATGAGCATTTACTGCGAGGACGGCGGGATGCCCAAGGGGATCAGCTATGCGGATTATTCGGCGGCGGAGTTTGCGAAATACCCGTGCCTCAACATCGCCGGTTTCGTAAACAGCTCCCCCCGCACCCCGAGGGAACTGGCGGCAATCGAAAAACTTCGGGGCTACGACAACGCGCGCAGCATCTGGCTCCTCAAAGCTTACGAAGACAACTCCATGATAGACGAGGCGCGCGCCCTCATCGACAAGATCGACGGGGAACACGGCAAGAGCGTTTATCATCTCATGCGCGAGATCTCCTTCCTCGGACGGCAGATGCACAAGGGCATCGACTCGGCAAGCCGCATCAAGAAGGAAGAGACCGACGCCTGCAACCGGCTCCTCGAGATCGACGGGAATAACTACATCGCCCTCATGAGCGCAGCCTCGCGCGCCAAGGAGAGCCAGCAGACCGAGCGCGCGGCGGAATTGCTCAAGAAAGCCGCGGCCGCCTATCCGCAGCTTGACATCGTCCACAGGCAACTCGGCGACTTGTATCAGGATAAAAACTGGGGCGTCCTCGCGGAAGAGGAATACAAAAAAGCCGCCGAACTCGACCCCGAAAACGAACACCTCATTGCCGACTTTTACTCTGCCGGAGGCAGGCTGAAAGAAGCCAAAGACCTCAGGGACAAGATAAAGGCGCGGGACGGCAAAACCGTCTGGGATGAGATCAACGAACTGTGGGACGATAAAAAATACGACGAGGCCCTCGCCCGCTACAAGGAACTTTTCGAGAAGGGCTATCTCGACAAAAAGGCTTACGACAACTACCGCAAATCCGCCTGTAACGAAAAGGGAGAGTGGGAGAAGGTTGCGGAGATGGAGCTTGCCGATTACGGCAAACATCCCGAAAGCCTTGAGGCCGCCCGGACGCTTGCAGAACTTTACCTCGACAAGGGCGAAAAGGAAAAGGCTGTCGAATGGTTCAACAAACTTTACGCGCGCCAGCTTGAACTCGACAAGGGCGATCCCGAAACCCTCCGCCGCATCAGAAAACTCGGCGGCAAGGAGTGGGACCTGGAGCAGCACGACATCAAGCTTGCGGATATCGACTACAACGCCGTGCGCAAGGAAGACCACCCCGAAGCGAACCACGCAGTAGTGCTGCGGCTGGTGACGCGCAGGATCTTCCCCGACCTCAGCAGCGAGAGTTTCATCCACACTGCGATCAAGGTTTTCGACCGCTCCGGCATCGGCCAGCTCTCGGAACTCAACCTCCCGAAAAATACAGACAACCTGATCTACTGCCATACCATCCAGCCCGACGGCACGGTATATGTGCCGACCACCCTCGACAACATGTCGTTCAACAAAGCCACCAGCATGTACAAGGTCACGCCAGGGGCGGTGCTCGAATACGCCTACCGGGATTTCTCGTCGGGCGAAGGGGGCGGGAAATATTTCAACGACAGCTTTGCGGCCGAGCAGTTCAGCATCCCCGTAATCCGCGGGCGCTACTGCCTCATCATGCCGAAAGAGGTGGCGCAGAAACTTTCAATCAAGGTCGTCCCCGATAACCTCGCCCCCGTCGTCACCGAAGAGAACGGCGAGGTTGTAATGACGTGGGACATAAAGGACGTAAAGGGGAAAAAGCCGGAAGCATTCCTCCCCCGCGACGGCGAACTCCTCTCCTCCATCAGCGTAAACCTCACCGAGGAAAACTGGGCAGGCTACAGCCGCTTCCTGCGCAGGCCCGATCCAATCCGCTCCAACGCGCAGATAGATTCCGCCGCCGTGGAGATCACCAGAGGGCTGAAGTCGGATGAAGAAAAGGCGTACCGCATCCATGCGTGGATCAGCGCCAACATCAAGGACAACGGCAACAGCCGCACGCCCCGCGATGTCTTTATCATGAAGTCGGGCAGCACCCAGTCGAAAGCGCTTCTCGCCCAGGCCATGCTCAAGGCTATCGGGCTGAAGAGCGATTTTGTGATGGTAAACCAATCTTTCAGTAACTCAGGAAACGGCTCGCGCAAAGACAGGCGCCGTAGCGTAGGGGCCTATTACAACACCAACCTCCTCCGCATCGCCCTGCCGGAAGACCGTGACCTCTGGCTGCGTTTCATGAACCCCGGCCGCAGCTACCGACCCGGCGACCTCGGGATGAACATGGTCGGCTCCTTCGCGATCGAGAGCGACGACGCGGGCTTCACCATGCTCCGCGTCAAGGGGGAGGAGCTCGAACTCGGAGCGGAGAAAAACATCGACGTCGCCCTCGCCGAAGACGGTTCCGCGTCGGCCAGCGGGGTTCTGATCTGCCGGGGTGCGGCCGCCGGCTCACTCCGCACCGCCACCGAAGACCCCCAGCGCGGCCCCCTTCTGGCAAACAACATCGCCGCCTCATTCTTCCCCAAGATCAAACTCAGCAGCTCGAGCTTTCCAGAGTCAGAGAAACTCGACGCCGATAAGATGCCGGCCCACGAACCGTTTATCCTACGCTTCCGCGGGGTGGTCGACAGTTTCTGTCAGGCCGAGAACGGGGGCTTCTCCTTCTCCCCCTTCAGAAAACCCCTGGGCGCGACATATTTCATGAAGCCCCTGCCGCGCGAGAACGATTTCGAGATCGGCAACGACTATGTCCAGTTCGAACGCATAACCTACACCGCCCCCGAAGGCTGGGCCTTCCTCGACCTTCCGGAAGACTGCTCCATCTCGTGCGAGTACGGCCTGTTCATCTCCGACATCAATGTGGAAGGCAGAAAGCTGACCGCCTCGCGCCTCCTTATCCTTCCGTCCGCAAGGCTGGAACCGAAAGAATATGAAAAGCTCAACCTCTTCCTCCGCGACGTGGACGAGAGCGAAAAGGCGACGGTCAAGCTCGAGGCGCTTCCCGCTTCGTTTACGGAAAACATGAGCACCTCTTACTACGACGGCGCCAACCGGAAGATAGACACCAGCCGCTACGAGGTTCGCGAATGGCCGGAAGGGCTCGCCCTTCCCGAAGGCGGGGACGCGAAGAAATGAGCGATCCGGAATCAATAATCGTCCGCGCGCCAAACTGGCTCGGCGACTGCGTAATGTCGCTGCCGGTTTTCGACAACCTGCGCAAAAGGTTTCCCCGGGCGCGGATCATCGCCGCATGCAGGAGCCATCTCGCGGCGTGTTATCAGGCGCACGGAAGCGTGGACGAAACCATTATCTGCCCCCAGAGCGAGAGAGGCCTCGGCGGGTTGCTGGCCCTGTGGCGCGACGGCGGCAAGCTCAAGGAAAGAAAGATCGACACCGGCATCCTCCTCACCAACAGCTTCTCCACCGCCGTATGGCTGTGGCGCAGCGGCGCGCGTGAACGGATCGGCTTTGACCGCGACGGGCGCGGGGTCTTCCTCACCCGCAAGGAAAGGGTAACGCCAGAACTCGCGGCGGCCCATCAGGCGGATTACTATCTCCACCTCTGCGGCCTCGCCGGCGCGGAAACAAAGCGCACCCAACCCGTGCTGGCCGTAACGCCGCGCGGAGAGAAAGTAGCGGGCAGTGTTATCCGCAGGCTCGGCTTGACGGAAAAGGAATATTGCCTCATAGCCCCGGTAAGCGCCTACGGACCGGTCAAGGACTGGCCCGCGAAATCTTTTGCCGAGGTATCGAAAAAAATCCGCGTCGAATTCGGGCTGCCGGTTCTGGTGACTGGCATCAAGAGCAACTTTTCCGCCTGCGCGGAGATCGCCGACGCGGCTGGCGACGGGGTCTTCAACATCGCGGGCGAGACGGGGGTCGACGGTTTTCTCGGCCTTATCGCGAAAGCGGGAATCTTTCTGGGTAACGATTCGGGCGGCGCCCACGCCGCGGCTGCGTGCGGGGTTCCGGCGGTGGTGATTTTCGGAATAACCGAACCGTCGAGGACACGCCCCCTCGGAGAAGATGTTTTCATAATGGGAAGGGGCGGCGCCGTCACCCCCGACCTCAAGGACAAGGCGGTGCGCAAGGCCGCGCAGGAAGCGCTTGAAGCAATCAGCACGGATGAAGTCTGGGAGGCGGTGCAGGAAGCCGACCGGCGCAGGAAAAAATGCGGAGGGGAATCATGAACGAATCAGGACCGGTAGCCCATCTCTCTACCGCCAAAACGTGGCGCGGCGGCGAGCAGCAGGCGCTCTATCTCATGCAGGGCATGAAGGAGAAGCGGGATTGTTTCGTCATCGCCCAACCGGGCTCGCCCATGGCCGAAAAGACGGCGGCCGCCGGAATCCGCGTGGAGGAGGTCAAGTGCCGCTGCGAGTGGGACATCTTCGCCATCCTTAAAATCGCCGGCATTCTCAAGCGCAACAAAGCCGCCATGATCCACGCCCACGACGCCCACGCCGTGACCATCGCCGCTTTCGCCGCACGCCTCGGCGGCGGCATCCCGCGCCTCTGCACGCGTAGGGTTGACTTCAAACTCAACAGCAAATGGAAATACAACTGGGGAATGGACAGAACCGTCTGCATCTCCGAAGCGATAAAAAATATCTGCATGGCCGCCGGGATTCCTGAGAGCAAACTCCCGGTCGTCCGCTCTGGCATCAATCTCGACCGCGTGCGCAATCTCGAGGTCGACGCGAACGCCATCAAGGACGAGCTTTTCGGGGAGCAGAAAAAACGCCCCCTCATGATCCTCAACGTTGCGAGCCTCACCGACCACAAGGGGCAGACTTACCTCCTCGACGCGATGCCGGATGTGCTCGCGAAAATTCCGCAGGCTTACCTCGTCATCGTCGGCGAGGGCGAACTCGAATACGAGCTCAAGAAAAAAGCCAACCGCCTCGCCCTGGACGAGCATTGCCTCTTCCTCGGTTTTCAGGACAACGTGCCCGAACTCCTCAACGCATGCGACCTCTTCGTAATG
>JAFGWW010000285.1 GCA_016936955.1 Planctomycetota bacterium
CCTTCCGGCTGTCCCGCGAGGGCGGTATGGGTCTCGTTTGCGTCGAATTGCAGGCAGAGAGGGCCGTTTATGTTATTGATTCCCTTGAACGCAGTGCAGGCATTGCTGGGGTGAGTGGTCCACTCATTGGTCAGGTTGCTGCGATGGAACTTGTCGTGAAAGCAGAGGCGCAGCCCGATTGTCCGGGTTGCTCGCGCCATGAGAATGTTTATCTTGATCGTCGATCTGTCAGGAACTCTGCGCGGCATGGCTGTGCTCCATCCAATATTCTTTATAATAAAAGCATAAGATAGCGGAAAAATCCAGAAAAATAGCGGACAGGTGCGAGATTATTGCTCCCTTCACGGTGTATGCTTCTGAAAGTCAAGGAGTTATGTGTTCCGGTTTATAATTCATAAAGCATTTTTTTATCAGCGAGGGTAATCATGGCAGGTTATGAACTCAAGAGCAGGGAAATCGGGCTGGATGAATCGTATGATATTATTGTCGCGGGCGGCGGGCCGGCCGGGTGCACGGCTGCTGCTGCGGCGGCGCGGGAGGGGAAGAAGGTTCTGCTGCTCGAGGCTTCGGGCGCTCTTGGCGGCATGGGTACCGGCGGTCTGGTCCCGGCCTGGTGTCCTTTCTCGGACAAGGAAAAGATTATCTACAGCGGCCTTGCGGAGAAGGTTTTTACCCAGTGCAAGGAAGGCATGACCCACGTTTCCAACGGTGCGATGGACTGGGTTGCCATTGACCCTGAGCTGCTCAAGCGGATTTACGACGACCTCGTAATCGAGTCCGGTGCGGACGTTCTGTTCCACTCCTCCATCTGCGCGGTCGACAAGGAGAATAACGGCATCAGTGCCGTCATCGTCAGCAACAAGGCGGGCCTTACCGCTTACATGGCGAAGGTCTTTATCGACTGTACCGGCGACGCCGACCTTGCGGCGTGGGCGGGGGCGGAGTTTATGAAAGGCGATGAAGAGAGCGGCGACCTTCAGCCCGCGACCCATTGCTTTATCCTCACAAATGTGGATGAATACCACTATCACAATTCCGAAAATCTTCACGGTGGGAACAAGAAGAGCCCCATGTACGCGATCGTCGATTCCGGCAAGTTCCCGCTGATCAAGGACTGGCATGCGTGCAACAATATCATAGGCCCGCGCACTGTCGGCTTTAACTCTGGCCACGTCTGGAATGTGGATAATACCGACCCCAAGAGCCTTACCGAAGGGCTTATCACTGGGCGTAAACTTGCGGCGCAGCTTCATCAGGCATTTATCGAATTCTCGCCCAAGGCTTTCGCCAGTTCCTTTCTCGTCTCCACCGGCTCCCTTCTCGGTATTCGCGAGACGCGCAGAATCATCGGCGATTATTTTCTCACCGTCGAGGATTACGTCGCCCGCCGTTCCTTCAAGGACGAGATCGGCCGCAACTGCTACTTCATCGACGTCCACGGCTCGGCCAAGGAGGTTGAGCTGGAGAAGAAGGGCAAGTTTAACTGGGAGTCGAGAACCAGGCGTTACGAGCCGGGCGAAAGCCACGGCATTCCTTACGGCTGCCTGACGCCCAAGGGCGTGCGTAACGTGCTTGTTGCAGGCCGCGCGGTAAGCTGTGACCGTCCCGTACAGGGCAGCGTTCGCGTCATGCCGGTCTGCCTTGTCATGGGTGAAGCTGCCGGCGTCGCCGCCGCTGCCGCCGCAGACAATGCCGGATGCGATGTCCACACAGTTGACGTGCAGGCATTGCGCGCCAAGCTCAAGGAATACGGCGGATACCTGCCGGATGTCGAGTAGCGTTTTAGAAGCGTTGAATCATCAATCTTATTTCACAAAGTATATAAGGATAAATAATGGCAACCATAAAGTATAACGTATCGAAAGACATTCCCCTCACCCACACTGCCGACGTAATCGTGATCGGCGGCGGGCCCGGCGGGCTTGGCGCGGCGGTCATGGCGGCGCGCGCGGGGGCCAAGACCCTTCTTGTGGAGCGCTACTCCTGTCTCGGCGGCATGGCTTCCTTCGGCGAGGTTCACCCCTTCATGTGCAACCACAAGGACGGCGTCTGCATGGACAAGCCCGTCTATGTCGATTGGGCCAAGCAGATGAAGGTTTATATTGCCGATTCGAATCCGAAATCAAAGCTGGAGTCGGAGGAGGTCGGCCATATCGACCGGATGATCTCCAAGGATGTGGTAATGCTCGCGGCGGAAGACATCTGCCTCGAGGCCGGGGTTGAGCTTCTTTATCACCATTCCTTCGCCGATGTCATTATCGAGGACGGGAAGATTGACAGCGTCGTCCTATTCTCCAAGTCCGGCTACACCGCGGCGAAGGCAAAGATGTATATCGACTGCTCTGGCGACGCCGACCTTGCGGCGCGGGCGGGATGCGAATTCGAGCAGGGCGGCCCTTCCGGCCATTGCCAGCCCATGACCCTATGCTTCAAACTCAGCCATGTGGATCGGCAGAAGGCGACTCGCGGTGACGCGACCAAGCTTTATCTCGAAGCAAAGAAACGGGGCGAGATCGATTGCCCCCGCGAGGACGTGCTCTGCTTCGACTGGTTCGATGAAGACGTGATCCACTTCAACACCACCCGCGTAATTCACAAGAGCGGCACCGACGGCAAGCAGCTTTCCGAAGCCGAGATCGAGGCGCGCAGACAGATCAGGCAGTTCCTCAAATTTTTCCGCGAAAAAGTTCCGGGTTATGAAAATGCTGAGATCCATTCTATCGCCCACCATATCGGCATCCGCGAGACACGCCGCGTCAAGGGATGTGCCTATCTCACGCGCAAGGATTACGAAAACCGCACCAAGTTTGACGACGCCATCGCCCGCGTGAATTACCCCATCGATATTCACAACCCCGACGGCACCGGAACCGAACTTGTCCATATCGGGCGTCATGAATGGTACGAAATTCCTTATGGCTGTATCGTGGCCAAGGATGTGGATAACCTCTTCATCGGCGGCAGGCCGATCTCTGTGGACCACGCGATCCATAGCAGCATGCGCGTAATGCCGCCCGCCTGCTCGGTCGGACAGGCCGCGGGAATGGCCGCTTCCATGGCGGTTGCCTCTGGCAAGAAACCGAGCGAGCTTGACGGCAAGGAAGTGCGCGCCAAGCTCGTCGAGGCCGGGGCGTGGCTCGCGGCGGAGTAATCTGCACGGAAGTTTTCGATCACAATGAAGCGGAGATGATATGCCCGACAAACCGAATATGATTCTCATTACCGCCGACCAATGGCGCGGCGACTGCATCGGAGGGTTCGGTTCGCGCCACCCGGTGATGACGCCGCACGTTACACAGCTGGCGATGGAGGGGACGCGTTACGCCCAGGCGTACGCCGACTGCCCCATCTGCATGCCCCAGCGGGTTACGACCCTTACGGGGCAGGTGGCGAGCAGGTTCGGCCTGACGGGGAATTTCGGTTGCCGCTCGCCGATTGATCCGGTAACCAGCCTGCCCGGTAGACTC
>JAFGWW010000029.1 GCA_016936955.1 Planctomycetota bacterium
GAAGGAGCCTCTGCGGGCTCGACAGGGCTGCTGATCTCTTCGGTAAGTTCCGGCAGCGCGGGGTCGATCTCGCGAGCGTCACGTTCAGTCTCGCCGCGCTCGATTGGAGACTTCGCCGCAACATTCGCAACCTCAAGGCGCACATCATTGCGGGGAAGCGTGGCGGAACGGCTTACGTTATCCTGAACAACCGGCGCGCGCTTATCAATTCCAGCTGTCAGGGTGGCTACGTTATCAAGGATTTCCTTTTCCTGCGCTTCAGTTATCTTGCTCGGGCTTTCAGGCTGCGGATTATTCTTCTGTGGCTCAAGAGTAAGCTCAGGCATCTCAAGTTCTGGCAAAGGATCACGGTCGGCCTCTTCCTCAAGCTTGCGCGCAATCTCCTCAGCTTTATTCAAGGCGGTCTGGATCCGATCCAGCTTTTCGGTAACAGGCTCCGCGTCGCCGGTGATAGGCTGGACAAGAGAGGCAACGATCGACTTCTCGTTCAACTTCTCGGTTTCCGGTTCCTCCTTTATTTCAACCTTGCTTTCAATCGGCTCTTTGGGCTGCTCAATCTTCTTTACAATTTCCTGTTCAAACTCGACCTTGACCTCGGGAGCCATCTCCTGCCGTTCAATCTCATCTTCCTTGCGGTCTATTATCTCCTCTTCCCGCTCAACCTCTTCACGGCTCTCGATCCGGGAAAACTGGATATCGTCAAGCGTCACCGCTTCGCTTTCCTTCTTGCCCTCTTCCTCTTCCGCCTTGCTGTCCATGGCGGTAAAACGTTTCTCATTGCTGTCGATAGACTCGACCTGATTAAGGAGCTGCTGCTCGGCTTCGGAAAGTTCCATTCCGAGATCGCGCTTGATGCTTACCAGCTTGGCCATCATTCTCGGCTGCTCAATTATCATCTGCTGCGGTTCGACAATAACCACGTAGTTGGCGAAGACGAGGAAGATGATTGCATGGATCAAAAGCGAAAGGGCCGCAAAGCGGGCCATGCGTTCCTTGACCGCCGCGCGCACCACAAAGACGCAGATGATCAGTATGAGGAGCAGGAGGAGGAACATCCATATCAAATAAGAACGCATCCCCCGCCACGTGTCTTCAGCAGCTTTTTTGTCAGTCATCGCCGGAGGAACCGCCGAGGGTTGCGGCGTCATGGTGTTCGCTGGCTCGGCTTTTGCAAGCTCGGGGATTTCAATTTTTTCAGGCGCTGCTTTGTCTTCGGGAA
The DNA here is from genome assembly GCA_016936955.1 of Planctomycetota bacterium. GTDB lineage: Bacteria > Planctomycetota > SZUA-567 > SZUA-567 > SZUA-567 > JAFGWW01. The sequence goes on from JAFGWW010000029.1 coordinate 1,220, forward strand.
GGCCGGGGAACTCCGGAATCGGAACCGGGGCTTTCTCCGGCTTGGGCACGGGGAACTTCGCCACGGGCAAGGATTCGTACGGAGGGTTCGGGACGTTATAAGAGATCTCGATAGTTCTCTTCGCCGGCCCGCATCCGAGTGTAAGGTTGAATTTTTTCTTGCCGGGAGTAGAGTCAAGCGGGGCGCGTACCGCAATCGCTACGGCATTATCGGGCCCAACCTTTAGGCGTCCTTTCTCCAGACCGCTGAGAGAGATATCATTACTGTCGGCTTTCCATGCAAGCTCCAGATCGCGGGGGGAATCAAGGCCGACAGGGATCGACTTGCTGACAGTATTGCCTGGTTCAATATCACCGAAGGAAATCTTGTCGCTATCGAGACCGAGGGCAACCTGCGCTACGTCAAGCTTGAGCGGGATTTCCTTTTCTGCCTCTCCCGCAATAACGGTTATGCTTCCCGAATAAATTCCAGGCAGGGTTTTCTCCGGCACCGCCACCCTGACGGAAAAAGCGGTGTCGCCCGGTTGGATTACCGCGCCAGTGGGGAGGGAGACATAAACTTCCAAAGCGGGGATTTTGTGTTCCCCATCGGCAAGGCCGCCAACCTTTACGCGCACGTCGCGCCCACCGGAGGAGATGAGAACAAGCTTCGCGTCTTTCTTAACCGTCTCGCCCGGAATTGCGGTTCCCATCTTGATGCCGTCAATTATGAGGCGGTCGGCGATCTTCGGCTCGGGCTCAGCCTCCACCTTCTCAATATTCTTTATCGCCGCGCTTGCCTGCCTGACATAATCCTGCTTGTTCCCGGTCGCGCCCCACGCCCTCAACTCCATCGCGAGGTCGCCCCCGAAATCGTCAGGCAGCACGAAGCTACCACTGAACACACCATCGTCAGCCTTACCGTCGCCGTGGGTGCCGTCGTCCATGAGCTCTACAAGCGGAACTCCCTTGGAATCGAAAAGCCGCACCCGCCCGCCAGAGAGCGGGGTTTTGCCCGCGGCAATCGTAGCGCCGACGGCCAGTTTGCGACCATCAAGCTGGGGCGGGAAAAGATCGAGGAAGAGGTCGGTGTCGGCGGTAACGGTGAGTTCGTAGGGATTTTCCCGCGAAGCCCCGCCGAGCTTGACCGACCATTTTCCGCTGGCAGGGGCGATGACCTGCGACATCTGGTAAGTCTTGTCGTGGACGCTGCTGACTTTTTCACCATCATCGAGGCTTTCACCCGCCGGGGAGCCCAGAGCCATGATCGCCTGCTCGTCGCCGGAATCGAGAATAAAGCTCACGCTGCGCACCGAATCGTCCACAGAGATAGACATATCAACGTCAGGGTAAACTATGCGCTCGGTTATCATGACCACGCGCTTGCCGATCTCGGAGGCGAGGCGCTGGTAGATCGAGATAAGATCGCGGTCGGCGGAGGCTTTCATGAAGCGGCCGCCGGTATCGTCGGCCATTTTCTTTAGGGTCTTGCTGTCGGCATACTCGGAGAGGCCAATGGTGAAAACCGGAATACTTTTCTCGGCAAAGCGCAAATGGGTGTCAGCATAAGCAAGTGGTTCATTTTTACCATCGGTAAGAAGAACCACAGCCTTGCGCCCCGCCTTGCTCGTCTCCAGAACGCTGAAAGCTTCGTCGAGGGCGCGGTCCATGTTGGTCATGCCGCTGCTGGGTACGCGGCTGAGCTTGCGCAAAAGTTCGTCGCGTTCGGAAAGCGGGGTGAGAGGGGCGCGCACGGTTGCGTAGTTATCAAAGGTTACGATAGCTACCGAACCGATGCGACCGCCGCGATGGGCCATATCGAGGAACGCCTTGGCGGCGTCCACCCTGCGCTTGCGCGGGTCAGAGCGGATCATGCTCTGAGACGAATCGATCATGAGGACCACATCCGCCTTGCCGGGTGTATAGCGCACGTTTGCGGCAGGATGCCCCTCGGCCAGAACCTCGCCGCCTGCGCTGAAGCGCACGAGAACGCCATACTCGCCCGCCTCATTCTGAACTGGAGGCTTTCTGATGTCGAGGAAGTAGCTCGTCCCGTGCTTCCAGAGCATCAGGCCAAAAGACCGGTACTTCTCTTCGGTCATTTCTTCATCGGCCGTGCCTTTGGGGTAGACGAAGACACCGAAATTTTCAGCGGATATATCGCGGACACTTGCGCGGATCGCCTCAGGGAGGCGCATTGAAATCTTGAAGTTGTGGGGAAGGTGCGGATCGCCAAGATCGTCGTTTATCAGGCTGACCCCAAGGCCTGCCCTGCCCGCAGATTCCTCGGCTCCAAAGGCTCCCGAAGAAAAGGGCGAAAGGGCCGTCAGTAAAACCAACGCCCCGATCAGGAAACATGCCAGATTTTTCCGCTCCAGCTTTTTCACGTTCCTGACGTACCCTCCTTGGGTTCCTCAACAGGCAGATCAACATTCTCTACGCCCAGCGATTTGCAGAGGCCGAGGACTGACATCACCCTCTGGTAGGATACCTCAGCATCGCCGCGAATAGAAACATTTTTCTCGGGATGCTGCTCATGAAACAGGCTTATCTGCTCCTTGAGCGCGTCCGGGGTAACAATAGAACCGTTCACCACAATGGTTCCATCCTTGCGGAGATTGATGACAAGCACCTCGGGCGCGACCTTGCCTTCGGTTCCGCCCTTGGCGTTGGGTAGGCGAACCTTGTGGTCAATTTCCTTGCGGGTGAAATTTGTAGCCACGAGGAAAAAGATCAGGAGCAGGAAGACGACGTCGATCAGTGCCGTCAGCGGCACTTCAAACACCTCATCCTCGTCTCTTATCTTTGGCATGTCAACTCCGATCAGGACGCGGCCGAGCCGTCGCGCGCAGGCTCGTTGGAATCAATGATAAAGGCGATACTGATATCCTCTGCCTCGCGGATAATCACGTCCGCCTTGCCCCGCAGGTAATGATAAATAAGGAGGAAAGGAATCGCCACAGTAAGGCCGAAGGCGGTGGTGTAGAGAGCTTCGTAAATACCGGAAGCAAAATTGCGCGGGTCGTCCATGCCGAGTTCTGCGGCTTTCTGGAAAGCGCTGATCAGGCCGAAGACGGTCCCGAGCAGTCCGATCAGGGGAGCGACGGAAGCGACGATGCCCACGGGACGGATAAGCAGGCGCATATCCCAGAGCACCCTGCACGCCTCGTCTTCGAGAATGCGCTCCTGCTCCTCGCGGTTGGCACCCTTGCGGGCGAGGATTCCGTCCAGAATTTTCGCGAGGGCGGATTCGTTGCCCTTGAGCATCAGGCGAGCCGAATCAACTCCGCCGGTCTTGAGCTTCTCCTCTACGCTGGGAAGAAGCTTCGCAGGAACGTGATACCCGGAGCGCAGGGCAAAGAGGCGTTCGAGGGCGAAGGTCAACCCCACAACCGAAACTCCGAGGAGGACATACATGACCGCACCGCCGCGGCTGAAGGTATCAAAAAGTTTGCCCACGAGTCCGGCCGGTGAATTATCATCATCCTTGCCGTCAGCCGCAGGCTTGCCTTTCTCGGGAGCACTCTCCTCCGCCCCCGCAACCGGGGCTTTGCTCTCCTCGCCGGGCATGGCCGTGACGGAAAGGAGGAAAAGGATAAGAAAAAGAGGTATGCACAGACGCAGCATTTGCATCAACAACTCCTTGCTTGAATAACCACTATTTTCCGGATACAACAACCATCTCGGCCCCGCTGTCGGGAGCCGCTTCCGCAACACTCCTGTCCGAAACATCCCTGGACGAATCGTCAGCACCCATGAAAAGAGCCCCGCCGTAAGTGCAGCAGATATAAAGCATAATTCCGGCCAAAGCCGCGCTAAGCCCCATGAGAAAACCCTGTGTACTCTCTTTCATTATCATCGCCTTTCATTTCTCGGTCTGATTTTACTTTACACCTATCTCTTCGAGCATTTTTTTCGCCTCGCCCGCAACCGGGGTAGCGGCGTAACGGTCGACTACACGCTTGAGGTCGGCTATTGCCTTGTCTTTCATATCAAGTTTCAATGCGGCTTTCGCGCTGTTGAGAAGTGCCATCGCCGCCCACGTTTTCCATTCCGAGTGGAAAGCCTCAACCTTGAGGAACTCCTCGCGGGCAAGCTCCCATTTCTGCTGCTGGAAAGCAATCATGCCGATTCCGAGACGGGCGCGGGCTGCTGCTTCGCCTTCGTAATTGTCGGCCATGGCCTTCTCGAAATAGGCGGCCGCGTCTTTCCACGCCTGAAGGTTGAGGCAAGCCTGCCCCGCGCCCCAGTTGGCTTCATGGACGAGATCGCCCTTGTCGTAAACGGCAAGGAATTCCTTGAACCCCTCAAGAGCCTCCCGGTTTTTGCCCATCTCAAGATTGGAGACGGCAAGGCCGTAACGGGCCTGACGGGTAAAGGTCTCGCCCTTTAGATTGGCAGCATCTTTCAGATACTGCTCATAGAGGGCGAAGGCGTTAAGGGAATCCTTGAACTCGCGGCAGAGCTCGGCCCCGCGGAAAAGCCCCTCCGTGGCGAGTTCGTTGCCCTTGTACTTTTTGGCGAGTGAGAGGAAAGCTTCCATGCTAGCTTTCTTCTTCTCCTGCTCTTCCTTTAGTAACGCGGTGCGTTTAGTGGCGTCTTCTGTTTCCATCGACTGGCGTGCGGCGTTCTCGCCCTGCCTGAGCAGGCACCATGCAATGCGGTAAAGCGAGGAGGTTGCGTTCACCGTGTTACCCAATTTCTCGGCGGCAGTGTTAGCCATTTTGTAACGGTCAAGCGCTTCATCATATACATGGCGGTCATAGGCGACCTCGCCGAGACGCAGCCACGCATAGTCGACGCGCTCGAACTCGGGGGAAGCGACGATCAGGCGCTTGAGAACCGTCTCCATCTGGTCCTCGTCGGCGCGGGCAAGCTTGAGCTGATCCTCCCACGCTTTCTTGTCGGCCTCTTCGCCGGAATCGCGATAAGCGGTTTCTAGCTTCGAAGCTTTTTCGAACTTGGGTTTGGCTTTATTCCACCAGGCGATGGAAAGGTTGTAGAGAGCCCACGCTGAATCATTCGCACCGGGCTTGGTGTCAAGAAGGGCGATGTATGCCTTGATCGCTTCTTCGTGCTTGCCGGTATCGTCAAGGATACGCCCCACTTCGATATAGGCTTTCGGCAAGTACTCGCTCTTCGGGAATTCGGTCAGAAGACGATTGAGATCCTTTAGCGCAGCATCGTTCTCACCCGCCTCATGTTTTACCACGCCGAGAAGGTAGAGGCACTCCGCCGTGTAGTTGCTGTCCTTGAACTGGTCAACAACGGATTGGAAAGCCTTGCGGCTGCTGGCAGCATCGCCGGTTATGCGGTAACACCAGCCCATTCCGTAAGTAGCGTCGTCCGCGAAGCGACCGGCCGGGTCGGCGGCGAGGCTTGCCTTATATTCATCCAGGGCTTCGGCGTACTTACCAATTCCATAAAGGCATTCACCACGATAATGGTGGGCACCAGCAGTCAATTCATCTTTCGGATATTCTTTGATGAAGCGGGTGAAATATTGAAGC
>JAFGWW010000286.1 GCA_016936955.1 Planctomycetota bacterium
AAAACTTCCGGCTATGGCCAGAGCCAGAGCGAGGTCGGCCCCCGGTTCGCGGACATCGGCACCGCCCACCACATTCATGAATACATCCTGATCGGAGAGGACGAGCTCGCATCTTTTTTCAAGAACCGCAAGCAGCATCGCCGCGCGGGAGGAGTCAATCCCCGATACGCGGCGACGGGCGTTGCCGGGATAACCCGGAGCCACCAGCGCCTGCACTTCCACAAGGAAAGGTCGCGTCCCCTCAAGGGGGGCGGTGACGACCGTGCCCGGCGCGTTTTCCTTCCGGCCCGAAAGGAAGAGGGCGGACGGATCGAGAACCGGGATCAGTCCCCTGGCACCCATTTCGAAAACGCCGATCTCGTTTACCGCACCGAAACGGTTTTTTGCCGCCCGCAGGATTCGCGCCGCGTGGAACCGGTCTCCCTCAAAATTCAGAACCACGTCAACCATATGTTCAAGCACCTTCGGCCCGGCGATGGCACCGTCCTTGGTTACGTGCCCCACGAGAAAAAGCGGAACGCCGCGCCGCTTTGCCTGCGCGATCAGGGCGGCGGCGCATTCACGCACCTGCCCCACCGAGCCTGGCGCCGAGCCAATATCGGCCCAGTATACCATCTGGATTGAGTCGACGATTATTGCCCCGCAATCGGTGTTTTCACCGGCGGCGAGAATGTTGTCGAGATTATTCTCCGCAAGGGCGAGGAGGTTTTCGTGGAGACAGTCAAGCCTCTCGGCGCGGAGCTTGATCTGCATCTCCGATTCTTCAGCGGTGACGTAAAGAATCTTCAGATCCTTTTTCGCGAGCCAGTTGCTCACCTGCATAAGCAAGGTAGACTTTCCGATTCCCGGCTCGCCGCCTATGAGGATGGCGCTTCCCTGCACCAATCCGCCGCCGAGGATGCGGTCGAGATCCTTGACGCCGGTTCCGACCCTGCTTTCGCCGTCAGAAAAAATCTCGGTAACCGGCACAGGCTTGTTCTTCCCACGAGAGGAACGGCTGCCGGAGGATACCGGGGCCTCTTCGGTTTCGACCTCCTCGATCAGCGTATCCCACTCGTTGCAGGAAGGGCATTTCCCCAGCCAGCGCCGGGAGATGTAGCCGCATTCGCGGCACGCGTAAACCGTCTTCTTCTTCGCCAAAATCTTCTCCAAAAAAAGGGCACGGTCACCCGCGCCCATTTTTATTCACCTTTAGAAAAACCGCCTATTGGTTAAACTCGCCGCGCCAGCCTTCTTCGCCATATTTCGGATCGATAAGGTGGCCGGATTCATCGATAATCTTGGCGCGGAATTTTTGCCACTCTTCCCAAAGCTGCTTTGCGTCACGCGAACGGTTCTCCTTGAGGAACTGCTGGAAAATCCGGTCTGCAGCCTTGTTGTCGGCGAGAATGTCGGTAAAGCCGACCTGCGAAATTGTATCAGCTACCTTCTTGATATCCGCTGCCACCTGGTCAAGCCACTTATCGGTTTCATCCGAGGTGAAGAGCTTCATAATGCCCTTGTCTTTCTTGATGGCCTCGGCGATCTCCTTGATCTTGTCACTCATGACTTTCACATTGTCAATCGTCGCCTCGATCTGTTCGCTCTTGGAAGCTACCGAGCGGCTCACAGTGCGGAGGTTGGCCACAGTCTCGTTTATCGCCTCGCGGTTGGCCTTGTCGCCGATGGTGTCGTTTATGGCAACCTCGACGGTTCCGGTCATTTTCTTGACCTTGCCGGTCGTATCGACGATATCCTTGGTTGCGGTCTCCACATTCTTCGAGGCGCGGCTGAGGCTGACGATAAGTTTCTTCGCTTCGATGGAGACGCCGTTGATATTATGAATCGTGTCGCGGATATCCTTCTTGACCTTGTCGTCGCCGATGATGTCGTTCACGTTTTTGGTAATGCTCTGGAGCTCGACACCAATCTCCTGAATCTGCGTGAAGAGGTCGGTCATGGTCACATAGGGCTGCCCCTTGATCCAATCCTTTTTCGCTTCGTCCACCGTGTCATAATGCTTGATAAAGTTACTCGACTTGCCCTGCGTAAATTCGAGGAACATGTCGCCCACCACGCCGGCCGTCTCGATACGGGCCTCGCAGTCGGAGGTAAGCTGGGCGCGGGAACTGATGCTGACGACCAGCTCGATATGGTCGGGGCGGAGGGTAATGGCGGTTACCTTGCCGATGTTAACGCCGCCTCGCTTGACCGGCGCGCCGACCTGCAGGTCGCCAACGTGCTGCATGCGCACAACGACGGGATAGCTGTCAGACCAGATCGAAAAATCGCTGACGCTGATGATCATCCCGGCGATGCCGATAATGCCTGCGATGATGAAGGTTCCCACGATGAGTTCAAGTTTTTTGTCCGATGTCCTCGCCACTTTTCGCTCCTTGTTCCGCGGAGGATAAAATTAGGATGTCTGCGGCATGATCGGCCCGACCGCCTCGCCGCGCACAAATTGCCGTATCATTTCTTCCTGCTTGCTCTTGAGATTATTCTTGTCCCGCTCCCTGATCTCCTCGAAATATTCGGGAGGCCCTTCGCCGACCACGTTCCCACCGTGAAGCATTACAATCCGGTCGGCCGTCTTGGTGGCCACGTGCATATCGTGGGTGACCACGATGCTGGTTACGTTCATATCCTTCAGGGCCGCGCGCGTTTCCAGAATAAGGTCCGCGATCGCGTCCGACATGATCGGGTCGAGGCCGGTGGTCGGTTCGTCGTAAAGGATCAGCTCCGGCATCTCGGCGATGGAGCGGGCGAGTGCCGCGCGTTTCTTCATACCGCCGGAGAGCTCGGAAGGCATCTTGTCCTCCGTTCCGGGAAGGCCTACCTGCCCCAGACGCTCGGTCACGATGCTCCTGATTTTCGCTTCGTCCTTCTCGCCCTGGGCGCGGAGGCCGAAAGCCACGTTCTCGCCCACCGTAAGGCTGTCGAAAAGTGCCCCGCCCTGAAAGAGCATGGACATGCGCTTGCGCATGGAGACGAGGGCGAACTCGTCCATGTCCTTGACGCTGTTACCTTCGAAGAAAACGTCGCCACTGTCCTGCACAAGAAGGCCGATCATCAGGCGCAGGGTTACGCTCTTGCCGGTTCCGGACTGTCCGATGATGACGAGGGTCTCGCCCTTTTTAACTTCAAGGGAGATGCCGCGCAAGACATGGAGAGTCCCGAAGGACTTGTACACGTCTTTCATTTCAATGATGTTTGCGGTCTGCTGCGACATTAACCTTACTTGCCTCCGAATGGATCCAAAAGCATGAGCACCATGGTCAGGAACAGGTTGAGCATGAGAATGGTGATACAGCTCGCCACGTTCGCCTCGGTGGTCGCCTTACCTACGCCCTCCGCGCCGCCGCGGGTATTGATTCCCTTATAGCAGCAGATGAGGGACATTACGCAGCCGAAGACGCCAGCTTTTACTATGCCGACCAGAAAATCATACCAGTCGAGGAATTTGAAGGTTTCCTTGAAGAGGAAATGCGGGTCTACCCCCAACCCGTATATGGTAAGGGTAAAGCCGGCAGCAATGCCGACAAAGGTCGCGAAGGCGTTGAGCAGAGGGGCAAGCAGGGTTGAGGCCAGAACGCGGGGAAGCACCAGATAATAGACCGGGTCTGTTCCCATGGTTTCAAGGGCGTCGATCTGCTCGGTTACGGCCATGGTCCCGAGTTCGGCCGCCATGGCTCCGCCCACGCGTCCGGCAAGCATCAGACCAGAGAGCACGGGGCCAAGCTGGCTGACAAGTGATACCGCCACCAGCGGGCCGACCCAACTCGTAACGCCGAGTTTCTGGAATTGGAAATAAGATTCGTAGGCGAGAACCAGACCGGTGAATGCGCCGGTAGTGATGATTACGGGAATGCTCTGCACGCCGATGAAATAAAGCTGCCAGAGCAGAACCCTGAATATGGGAAGGGATCTGAAAAGCCACTTCACGGTATCGGTAAAAAGAAAGAATACGCGGCCCACACCGCGCAAACCGTCTGTGATGCCGCCTCCCAGTTCCTGTATCTTATCGAGCATAAAAACCTGTCCCTGTTTCTTTTCGGAATCGCCCGCGTGATTGCGCTCAACTTGGCGTCGAGCAATTATGCTTGATCCCTCCCTTATTTTGGTTAAGGAAGGGATCGATTCAAGTTTGTTTTCGATAAAGAGGGGGAAAAGAGCTTATTTTTTACTCTTTATCCTCGCCGCCTTCATTTTTGCCGGCTTTTTCTGGTTCTTCTTCCGGCTTTTCAGCTTCCTTGGTCTTGACCGCATCGGGGATGCCAGTGAAGTCGAGATGGCCATCCTTGACCGCAACCATGACCTTGGTGCCGGTCTCGAAGCGTCCGCGCAGAATCTCTTCCGCGATCGGGTCTTCCACGAACTTTTCGATCGACCTGCGAAGCGGACGGGCGCCGAAGTCCTGATTGTAACCGTTGTCGATCAGGAAGGCGCGCGCTTCGTCGGTCAGTTCGAGGTGCATATCCTGGTCCTGAAGACGCTTGAGCACGCCGCTGATCTCGATATCGACGATATGGCTGAGATCCTCGCGGGAGAGATATTTGAAGATTATGATCTCGTCGAGACGGTTTACGAACTCAGGACGGAACTCATGCTCCACCGCTTCGGTAAGGCTCCGCTTTAACCTGTCATTGATGGAGATCTCATCCTTCTTTCCAAATCCGAGAGATCCCTGTTTTTTGATAAGTTCCGCGCCCACGTTCGAGGTCATGATCAGAATTGTGTTCCTGAAATCGACCTTGCGACCGTAAGAGTCGGTCAGCTTGCCCTCCTCCATGATCTGGAGCAGGATGTTGAATATGTCGTGGTGCGCTTTCTCGATCTCGTCCATGAGAACCACGGCGTAGGGACGGCGGCGGACCTTCTCGGTAAGCTGGCCGCCTTCTTCAAAGCCCACGTATCCGGGAGGCGCGCCAACGAGGCGGCTCACCGCGTGCTTCTCCATATATTCCGACATGTCGACCTGGATGAGCGCATCCTCTTCACCGAACATGAATTCGGCAAGGGCGCGGGCCAGCAGGGTTTTACCCACACCGGTCGGCCCGAGGAAGAGGAAGGAGCCCATGGGCCTGCGGGGGTCTTTCATCCCCGCACGGCTGCGGCGCACGGCGCGGGCGATGGCGCTGATCGCTTCGTGCTGGCTGACCACGCGCTTGTGCAGCTCCTCTTCCATGGTGAGGAGGCGTTCGGTTTCTTTCGCTTCAAGACGGGAGAGGGGGATGCCGGTCATGCCGGAGATAACCTCGGCGATGATGTCGGCGTCAACCACGCCCTCGACCTCCTGGTTTTTCTCGCGCCATTCTTCCTGCTTCTTCTTGATCTCGGCCTTGAGCTTCTCCGCCTGGTCGCGGAGTTCGGCCGCTTTCTCGAATTCCTGGCTCGCCACAGCCTCGTTCTTCTCACGCTCGAGATTGGCGATGGTCTTCTCCATCTCCTTGAGGTTGGGCGGACGGGTCATGGAGGCGAGACGCACGCGGCTACCAGATTCATCGATAACGTCGATCGCCTTGTCGGGAAGGAAGCGGCCCGAGATATAACGGTCGGAAAGCTTGACCGCCTCGGCGATGGCCTCGTCCGTGATCTGGACGCGGTGGTGGGCTTCGTAACGGTCGCGCAGGCCCTTGAGGATTTCCACCGTCTGGTCCTTGGTGGGCGGGCTGACCATGATGGTCTGGAAGCGGCGTTCGAGAGCCGAATCCTTCTCGATATATTTGCGGTATTCGTCAAGCGTCGTGGCGCCCACGCACTGCACCTCGCCACGGGCGAGGGCGGGCTTGAGAACGTTGGAGGCATCAATGCTGCCTTCCGCGCCGCCGGCGCCGACGAGGGTGTGGAGTTCATCGATAAAGAGGATAACGTTGCGCGCGCGGCGGACCTCGTTCATCACCGCCTTGATGCGCTCCTCGAACTGGCCGCGGTATTTCGTACCCGCAACCATCATGGCGAGGTCGAGAACAACGATGCGCTTGTTTATCAGAAGCTCCGGCACGTTGCCGCTGACAATATCCTGCGCAAGCCCTTCAACAATCGCGGTCTTACCCACCCCGGCTTCGCCGAGGAGGACGGGGTTGTTCTTGGTACGGCGGGAAAGGATCTGGAGAACACGTTCGATCTCCTTCTCGCGGCCGATGACGGGGTCGAGCTTGCTCTCGGTGGCGAGCTGGGTAAGGTCGCGGCCGAAAGAATCGAGGGCAGGCGTGGGGCTCTCCGCCGCCTGGGCGCTGCTCTCGCCGCTTGCCTGCGACTCGGCGGAAGGCTCGGCGCCGAGAAGCTCCATAACCTCCGCCCTTACGTCCTCAAGTTTTACCCCGAGGTTGAGAAGAACCTGGGCGGCCATCCCTTCCTGCTCGCGCAGGAGGCCGAGCAGAAGGTGCTCGGTGCCGATATAATTATGCTCAAGGTTACGGGCCTCTTCCATGGCCAGCTCGAGAACCTTCTTCGCCTTGGGCGTGAAGGGGAGGCTGGACGCGGCCGACATGGTTTCGCCGGGGGAGGAGACGTACTTCTCCACCTCAACGCGGACCTTCTCAAGATCAACGTCGAGATTCTCAAGCACGTTCGCCGCAACGCCGGAACCTTCCTTCACCAGACCCAGAAGAATATGTTCTGTGCCGATGAATTCGTGGCCGAGACGCTCCGCCTCCTGCCTTGCGAGATTGATAACCTTGCGCGCACGGTCGGTAAATTTTTCAAACATCTTTAATGGCTCCTTGCCTGCTTTATTTATCTTCGCTGTCTGATTCTGCTTCTTTTTCGAATTTCGTCAAAGTCAAATCGGCTTTTAAAAGCCTGTAAACCCGGCTTCCGCACCGCGTCCTAATTGACTTTCCCCTCGCCCTTGAGTTTCTCGCGGATATACCCCGCCCGCGCCACGTCCCGCGCCTCCGCCTCAAGCTCCCGTCCCTCGACCCTCTGCAGATGGGCGGGCTGGGTGTAGACGAAGACCTGATTAATTGTGTGCATGTCTATTTTCGGAAGAATGCCGAGGCATACCCCGAGGCGGACGGAAGAGAGATGGCTCATCGCCTCTTCGGAGGAGATCACGCGCGCGTGCTGCAATGTCGCGTAAGCGCGCCACACCCTGTCCTCCACCTTCGCCGCGTCCACCTCCATGAGGCGCTCGCGGGATTTGCGTTCGTATTCGATAACCCCGTCCATCATGGACCGCAGGTCTTCGATAATCTCCGTCTCGCTGCGGCCGATGGTGATCTGGTTCGAGATCTGGTAAAGCTCGCCCTGCGCTTCGGTGCCTTCACCGTAAAGGCCGCGCACGGTCAGCCTGTGGTCATGGACGGCGCGGAAAGCTTTTTCGATATGCCGCGTCATGACTAAGCCGGGAAGATGGAGCATGACCGAGACGCGCATCCCCGTGCCCACGTTGGTCGGGCAGGCGGTGAGGTATCCGAGTTTATCGTCATAGGCGTAGTCGAGAACCGTGGAGAGTTCGTCGTCAAGCTTGTCGATGGCGCTGAAGGTTTCGTGAAGCTGCATCCCCGACATGATCCCCTGCATGCGCAGGTGGTCTTCTTCATTGACCATGATGGCGACGGTCTCGTCCTTGTTGACCGCAACGCCCCGCGCCCCGCCGCCACGTTCCTGCTCGCGACTGATGAGATGGCGCTCCACCAAAAATCTCCGCTCAAGAGAGGTCATTGGTTCCAGATCGCAGTAAAGAAGATCCTTGCCCGAGCTCGTGGTGGAGAGGGCGTCGCGAACCTCGTCGGCAATCTCGCGTTTTTCAGTATCTGAAACCCGTCCGACAAAATGATGCCGCGCAAGGTTGCGCGCAAGGCGCACCCTCGAAGAGAGCACGATATCCGACTGGGGCCCTTCGCCCATCAGCCATTGCCCCGGTGTTTTTACAAGATTATTGATCGGCATATATTCTTCCGCTTGTTATTTGCTCATCTCGTCTTCGAGTTCCTTGAGCTTGTCCCGAAGCTTCGCCGCTTCCTCGTAAGCCTCGCGCTCCACCGCCTCGCGGAGTTGCTTGCGGCACTCGATAACCTCGCGGCGCTTGCTGCTCTGGTTTTCCGCTCCCGCCGGGTGTTTGCCTACATGCTCCATCTCATTGGCCTGAATATCGCTGATGAGGGGGAGCAGCTTTTCCTTGAACGCTTCGTAATCCTTCGCACAACCGAAACGCCCGTTGGCGCGGAACTCGCTCCAGCTCATGCCGCAGTCGTTGCAAGTGATGTCTTTCCCCGTCTTTTTCTTCTCGGTCGGCTGTTCGTCACCGGAGGAGATCATGCCGGGGATGTTTATGTTATGCTTGATGGAGAAGCCTTTCTTTCCGGCGCACTCCTCGCACATGTGTAGCTCTTTCTTGACATTGTTGTGTATGTCGGTCAAATGAACCGTCGCCGGGTTTTTATTGCATATCTGGCAGATGTACATGTTTTTCTCCTGCTATGTCGTAACCCGTTATGTTTCGCATTATCCTTAACCCGCAGCACTCGAAATCCCGGCCTCTATTTCTTCTCCCACTTGGAGAGGTTGGCCACTTTGCTGAGGGTTGAGCCGCCGAGGATCTCCGCACGGAGGCGGTTTTCGCCTTCGAGAATATCTAGGGCGCGGTTGGCGTACTCTACCGCCTTCTCTTTCGGAAGCACCATCACCCCATCGTCATCACCAATGATCCAGTCGCCGGAGCGGACAACCTGCCCGCCGACCATGATCTGCCCGCCGATTTCGCCAAAACCTTTCGGGTCACCCGCGTCGGGACAGACGTGGGCGCTGAAGAGGGGAAAGCCGAGATCGGTGGCCACGTCCGTATCGCGGATCGCGCCGTCGATCACCGCTCCCGCAAGGCCGAGGCGCTTGGCCGTCTGGGTCGCAAGCTCACCCCATACCGCCGGCATCACCCCGCCGCAGTCGGCAACAACCACACCGCCCTCGCCCGCCACGTCGATCGCCTGCACGACCTTGTTCCAGTCACCCGGTGCGGTGCGCACCGTTGTCGCGGGGCCGACCATCCGTTTCCCCGGCGTGCGGCAGAAAATCCCGCGCAGGCCCGGCTGGTGATGGAGGGCATCAGAGAGATTGGAGGCCGAGACCTTCATCAATATCTCGCGGATCTGGCTCTCGCCGCCGCGCTTGAAATGCTCGGTCTCGATTACCATCCTGTCTGTTATGGCTTTCTTTATGTTCGCCGCCGCTTCAACCGCGTCGGGCGCTTTGTGAATTGCACCGCCGACGATGACGATGCTCGCGCCGGCCTCGACCATTGACGCTGCGGTCTCGCTGTTTACCCCGCCCGCAACCGCCACGGGAATGCTTACCGCCGAAGCTACCGCGCGCAGACGTTCGTAAGGGTCTTTCCCCTGCATCTGCTCGTCAACCGGAAGATGGACGCCGATGAAATCAACGCCAAGCTTCTCGACCTCTTTCGCACGCTCCGCCGGATTGTGAAGGCCGATTGTGTCGCAGTAAATTTTGACGCCATACTTCGCGCCTGCTTCAACACACTGGACAATGGTGGCGTCGCTCGCGGCGGCGAGGCAGACGCAGATGCTCGCCCCCGCCTTGGCCGCGGCCTCGACTTCAATACGCCCCGCGTCCATGGTCTTGAGGTCGGCGATGATTACGTGGTTGGGGAAGGCGGCGCGGCTTGTGCGTACGGCCTCCAGCCCTTCGCTCTTGATGAGCGGCGTGCCGATCTCTATCCAGTCGGCCCCGCCCTTTACCGCCTCGGCGCCGAGCTTGATCGCCCGTTCGGTTTCAAGAAAATCCAGAGCCACCTGCAAAACAGGGAAAGGCCCGTTGACCGTCGCTATCTCGGAAGATACGTTGCGCTGCATTTTTCAGACTCCCATACCGTAACCGCCGCGACACTGACATGGCCGGGCAATTTCTTCTCGATGTCTTCTGCAATAAACCTGGCAAGGTTTTCCGAGGTCGGGTTGATCTCGTTGAAAGGCGGAAGCTCGTTGAGAAAACCGTGGTCAAGCTTCTCGGTGGTCTCGTTGATCATCTTCTTGAGATCGCCAAAATCGACGAGCAGCCCGATCTTGTCGAGCTCCTCCCCCTCAACCGTAATCCGGACGCGCCAGTTGTGGCCGTGCAGCTTCTCGCACTTACCCTTGTAATACTGAAGCTGGTGGGCGGCGGCAAAATGGGATTCAACTTCCAGCCTGTACAATTCTTCCTCCAGGTGCTTTGTTAGCTCATATACATTATTATGCGAATCAAAAAGTCCAGCCTACCTGTTTACCGGTTTGTGTCAATGCTTTTGAATGCTGCAAAGATGTCTCATTGACCATTTTGATTCAATAAAAAACCTGCAAAAGCAGACCCGTCGTGCCAAAACGACACGATATCGCTGCAAAATCTTAATTCTTAACGGTTTATGCAAATAATGAGCCAGCCTATGATTATTTTCCTT
>JAFGWW010000287.1 GCA_016936955.1 Planctomycetota bacterium
CCCGCATCGCCTTTTACGTTACAATTGTCGCCATCTCGGTCGGGTTCGTCGCCAAGTGTTTCAATTGCTACAATAACGGAGCGGCCGAGGACGGCTGGTCATTCAACAACTCCTGCGTGACCCCCTTCGACCGCGCCTCCCGCGATGTCGCCCTGATGGAAGAGACGGGCCAGCTTGCGGAATCGAACCAAGCCCACGGCCTGGCGAAGCTTGCCCTGATCAACCCAGATTCGGATGTAATGCTCAGCCTCTTCCTCGGGATTGCTGGGGTAGTCATCTTCTCGCTTCTGCGCTTCCGTTTTTCATGGTGGCCCATCCATCCGCTGATTTTCTGCGTCTGGGGAACATACCCGATCGGCGCCACCGCCCCTGCGTTCCTTATCGGATGGATAATAAAAGAGCTTATCGTCAAGTTTGCCGGCGGCAAGGCATACCAGGAACTCAAGCCCCTGTTCCTCGGCCTTATCGTAGGTGAGCTGCTGGCGACAATCATCGGTGTGATCATAAACGTAACCTACTTCTTCAACACTGGACTGCTCCCCAAGA
This sequence comes from Planctomycetota bacterium, assembly GCA_016936955.1. GTDB lineage: Bacteria > Planctomycetota > SZUA-567 > SZUA-567 > SZUA-567 > JAFGWW01. The sequence goes on from JAFGWW010000287.1 coordinate 547, forward strand.
CAGTCAACATTCTGCCGGGTTAATCGTAGGACAGGAAAATGGCAATAGAGCGCATCATAGATGTAAATAAGCAGCAGAAGCTTTCTCTCAGGAAGTGCCTAAGCCTCGTAATGAGCGGCATAGCGCACAGGCTTTTGCGTTCGACCCTGACGATGGCCGTGATACTGCTCGCGGTCGCGTTCTTCATGGCCATGCTCTCGGAAGCGACTTTTATCAACTCCACCAACAAGACGGTTAACGCCGCCATCACCAAGTACAGGGAATCGGCCACATTCCTGAACTACATCTACTCCAAGCCCAGCGAGACTCTGATCGCGCAGGAGCTTGCGAAAATATACCGTAAAAGGGATGCTATCGAGGAGCGCGCCAAAGTCACCGGTATTCCGGCCGACCAGATCGAGTCCCTCGCCCTGCGCTGCATGTGGGTAAACAAATACATCAACTTTTTCAACTCCATTGACGACTTCGAGCGCACCCGCCTCGTAAAGAGACACACGGGCAGCGAGATTTTCCGCTACCTTGCCGGCGAGAAGGAATGGGCAGCATTCCTCAGCGCCCTTGACCCGTTCCGCAACCTCAAGCTCCCGAGCGACAGGGAAACCCTGCGCAGCCTGGCAAGCGGGTATGAAACCTTCGTCAAGGACCTCTCGTCCTATACGGCAAAATGGTATGCCGCCGTCGATAAACTCGAGAGCGAGAGCAGCGCCCTCACCGGCGGGGAGAAGATAAATCTGTGGCTGGTAAAATCCGACCCCAAGGCGGTTGAAAAGTGGCGGGCCCTCGTAAACAACACGGGATTCAGGCTTGAGAGCGAAAAGCTCGAGCGCATATGCCTCCAGCTCAAGGACTATAACCTCCGCGACGAGATCACCGCCCTGCTCAACACACCGGAGAAGAAAGAGTCGTGGAAAAAGGCCTTCCAGCAGCGGATGAAAATGGATGAAAAGCTCAACCTCCTTACCGATCCACGAACGGTCAAGATCCTCGACGAAAAATACTCCATGGAGCAGCTCACGTTTATCTCCAGGATGATCAAAAAAGACCAACTCCTCAACAAGCTCGACAAGCTTCTCTCCGGGCGCAAGGGAGACGAGACCGACAGCTTCCTCAGCGGCAGGCAGGTATTCCTCCTTATTATTTCCTTCATCGTCTGCATGGTCGGTATCGCCAACGCCATGCTGATGTCGATCACCGAGCGTTTTCGGGAGATCGCAACCATGAAGTGCCTCGGCGCGACCGACGGGTATATCCTTACCCAGTTCATGCTCGAAGCGATGATGCAGGGCATGGCTGGCGGATTACTCGGAATGTGCATCGGCCTTCTGCTCGCGGTCATCAAGAACGGCCTTCAGTTAGGAACATACATGTTCGCAGATATCCCGGTTGCCAACCTCGGTCTCTGCGCCTTTTTGTCGGTAATGATCGGTATCGTGCTGGCGGCCATCGCCTCCCTTTACCCGTCGTGGGCCGCGTCGAGAATGGCTCCCATGGAAGCAATGAGGATTGAATAGTGGCACTTGACCTGAAAGAATACGCAAAGGACAAGGAGGTCCTCGTCCGCACCCGCGACCTCAGGAAGCAGTACACGCGCGGAGCGGAAAAGGTCCATGCCCTTGCGGGAATCGACCTCGAGATCTACCGTGGCGAGTATATCTGCATCATGGGCCCCTCCGGCTCGGGCAAGTCGACCCTATTCAACATGATCGGCGGTCTCGACAGCCCCACGGCTGGCAGGGTCTTTATCGACGAAGTTGACATGGCCCAGCTTAACGCCTCGGAGCTGGCTTTCCTCCGCTGCCGCAAGATCGGCTATGTCTTCCAGTCCTACAACCTCAATACCGTCATGACCGCCCTCGATAACGTAATGCTGCCCATGATCTTCGCCGGCGTACATGGCGACGAGGCGCGCAGGCGGGGAATGAAACTGCTGGAGAGGGTTGGCCTCGCCGAACGCTGTTTCCACCGCCCCAAGGAGATGTCCGGCGGCCAGCAGCAGCGCGTTGCCATCGCCCGTTCACTTGCCAACAACCCGTCCCTCCTCCTCTGCGACGAGCCGACGGCGAACCTCGACCTCCACACCGGCAAGGAGGTGCACCAGATCCTCTACGATCTCAACCGCGACGACGGCGTTACAATTATCTGCGCAACCCACGACTGGAACATGCTCGCCGTCAGCAACAGGATGATCTGGGTATCGGACGGGAAAATCGAACGAATCGAATTGAGCGAGAATATAACCATTGAAAA
>JAFGWW010000030.1 GCA_016936955.1 Planctomycetota bacterium
AATAAACATGTCTGAAAAACTTAAATTTGCCCTTGCGGGCAACCCCAATTGCGGCAAGACAACCCTGTTTAACGCGATCACCGGATCGAAGCAGCACGTCGGCAATTATCCCGGCATTACGGTTGAATACAAGGAAGGCGCGACGAAGGTAAATAACGCCGAGGTGGGGATTATCGACCTGCCCGGGTGTTATTCAATGACCGCTTACTCGGAGGAGGAGCTGGTTTCGCGCAACTTCCTGGTTGACGAGCGGCCGGACGTGGTGATCGACGTCATTGCCGCGCCGAGCCTTGAGCGCAATCTTTATCTGGCGGTGCAGTTCCTCGAGCTCGGCATTCCTACAATCCTTGCCCTGAACATGGTGGATGAACTCAAGAAGCAGGGCACGACCATAAACTCCGAGCGCCTTGGCGAGGTGCTTGGCGTTCCCGTGGTGGAGACGGTTGCCCGCAGCGGCACGGGGCGGGAGAAACTTCTCGACGCGGCGATAGCCCGCGCCCACGAGCGCAAGGGAGAATGGAAGCCTCTTGTCATAAGCTACGGCCCCGACCTTGACCGGGCGCTGGGGTGCATGAGCGAGGCTATCTCAAAAGAAAAATTCATGGCCGACAAATATCCGGCCAGCTGGATTGCCCTGAAATATCTCGAAGAGGACGAGGACGTGATCCGCCACGGCGACGCGGCGGGGCCTCTTTCGGAAGAGCTTAAAAAACAGGCGCAGCGGGTCCGGCAGCATTGCCGTGAGACCCTTGGCACCACCCCCGAAGCCCTCATCGCCGACTACCGTTACGGTTATATTGCCTCCGTTCTCAAGGAGGATGTGATCCAGCGCGACACCCACCGCGAGCGGGTAATGCTCAGCGACAAGATCGATCGCGTGTTGACCCACCAGTTCCTCGGGCCGGTGGTTATGGTGGGCGTGCTGTACATGATTTTCCAGCTTACTTTCACCGTCGGCGAGATCCCGATGGGGTGGGTGGAATACTTCTTCGGCTTCCTCTCCGATACGGCGCAGTCGTTAATTCCGGAAGGGATGCTGCGATCGCTTGTGGTATCGGGAATTATCGACGGCGTGGGCGGGGTGCTGGTCTTTGTGCCGTTCATCATGATCATGTTTATCCTGATCTCTATTCTTGAAGACTCGGGGTATATGGCGCGCGTGGCGTATATGCTTGACCGCGTGTTCCGCATTTTCGGGCTCCACGGGTGTTCGGTCATGCCGTTCATTATCAGCGGCGGCATCTCCGGCGGCTGCGCGGTTCCGGGGGTCATGGCGTCACGTACTCTCCGCAGCAAGAAGGAGAAACTTGCCACGCTCCTGACCGCGCCCTTTATGGTGTGCGGGGCGAAGGTTCCGGTTTTCATCATGGTCATTGCGGCGGTGTGCCCGAAGTATGAGGTGTGGGCCATGCTGGGGATTACGCTCGGCGGGTGGGTCGCGGCTTTGCTGGTTGCGAAGTTTCTCCGCTCGACCATTATCAGCGGTGAGTCGACGCCCTTTCTCATGGAGCTTCCTCCCTACCGCATGCCGACCTTCCGCGGGGTTATGATCCACATGTGGGACCGGACGTGGTCGTATATTAAAAAGGCGGGCACCGTAATCCTTGCGATCTCCGTTCTCCTTTGGGCAGCCATGACATTTCCGGGGCTGCCGGAGAAAGATATTCAGGCCTTTGAAACAAAGAGGGCGGAAGCGCGAGAGCTGTATGCGAAAGATACCGGTGAAGAGGCCGGGGAGAAACTTGCGCAAGCCATCGCCGGGATTGACGACGACGAAGCCGAGGAATCCCTGCGCAATTCCTACGCCGGACGGGTGGGCATTGCCTTGGAGTCGGTGAGTAAATACGCGGGCTTTGACTGGCGGGTGAACATTGCCCTTACCGGCGGCTTCGCGGCGAAGGAGGTTATCGTCTCCACCATGGCCACCGCCTACTCGCTGGGCGAGGTCGAGGCCGACGACTCCGGCGTGCTCTCCGACCGTGTGGCGGCCGATAAAAATTGGAACGCGGCCAAGGGGTTGAGCCTTATCGTCTTCGTGCTGATCTACGCCCCCTGTTTTGTGACGGTGGTTACTATCGCGCGGGAGTCGTCGTGGCAGTGGGCTCTCTTCACCGTAGTCTTCGATACGGCACTTGCCTTCATCCTTGCTGTTGGCGTCTACCAGATCGGCCTGCATTTTATCTGATGAGCTTTACTCTCACGTATTGCATGGAAATTCAGGTCAATCGAATTAAAACGGTTCAATGGAGGAACGGCACCGCCCATTTTCCATTCGCACTTCGACAAGCTCAGCACGAACGGAAAATGTTGTTATGTGGCGGCTCCAATTTTATCTTCATATCTGGGAAGCTAAAATTTTAATGCGATCGCCCTGCTGTTAATCCTTATAACAAAACTGTTGCCATAAGGCTGCTACTGTAATACATTAAGCACAAATATTTCTTCATCAGGAATGCTTAATGATTGCAAGGCTTGCGGGGTGGGTGCTGAAGCGGAAGCGGATTTATGTCGTGGGGCTGGTGGTCGGCCTTGTGGGCATTGCCGCGAGCGGGATTATTTCCGCGCCTTTTCAGGCCGCGCCGGTTACTGTGAAAATCGCGGAAAAAGGCGATACCCTTTACCATTACCATGTCTCCGCCGTCATGGCTACGGCCCTCTCTCTTCTCGCTCTTCTTATTCTGGGCACATATAACGCGCGCCACGTCTCGCGCCAGCCGCTTCGCGCGACTTTCGGTTCGCTTCTTGTCATTGATTTCTTCTCCATCATCGGTGGGGCAATTGCCGCTTTTGCTTTCGGATGGCTGAAAGAGCTTTCCGACTTCATGGGCGGCGATGGGGCGAGCAGGGCAGACCTTGAGGCGGATTATATGGGGGTGGCCGCCCTATGCGTCTGCGCCCTTGCGGCGGTCATGCCCCTGCACGGCATCGTCACCCTTGCGGGCGACAAGGTGCGCTGGCTTATCCTCCGCTCCCTCTCGCCGAAGCATGTGCGCTCAGGTTTCGACAAGGCGATCAAGGTTGAGCGACAGATAAACGACAACTCGGAAGCCTTGAAAACCAACAGCAAAGCCCTCGCCATGTTGAACGACGAGATCGGCAAGCTGAGTCTTAAACTCGAGAGCATGAGCGCCGAGGAGCGCAGCGGCGAGGAAGGGCTTGCCGTGATCTCTTCAATAAAGAACAAGAAAGACAACAGCGCATCCCTGCTGCGCAAGCTGGCGGAGTTGGAATCTGATAACGAGCGCCTTCGCGGGGAACTCAAGGTTCTCTCCTCCTCCCTGCGCGGCACCCCGGGCAGCGAGGTGATTCTGGGGGACATCCGGGATCTGCACGAGCAGTGCGCCGTCCACGCCGTCGTGGTTGCGGAATGCGTAAAGAAGTCGGAGGCGGTGAGTGAGTACGCGCATGAAATTGTGAATGAGCCGGGTACGGCGGGGGCGGAGGAAGCGCCAGCGCCAGTGGAAAATATCCGAACGGAAGCTGGTTCGCCTACGGACAGTGAAGAGCTCGGCATGCTCAAGCGGCAGCTGGAAGCGCGCCACGAGCACGAAGAGGAGATGGCGAAAGAGATAGGTGAGCTGAAGGCGCATATCGAGGAGCTTTCCCAGAATGAAGGAAGCGCCGACAATGAGCGGGTGGAAAAGCTGGAGGCGGCGGTGGCGATGCTGCGCCGGAAGATCCTCGTGGTGGACGACGAGAAGTTCATGGTCTCCCTCATCTCGGAGATGCTGAATACTGCCGGGATCTTCGATATCGAATCGGCTCTCAACGTCCCGCAGGCATTGAAAGTTCTGCAGAACGGAACCTTCGTGCCTGACCTGGTTGTGCTGGATATCAACATGCCGGGGATCAGCGGGGTTCAGTTCTGTGAGGCACTTGAGAAGGGTAAGAAGACAAAACACATCAACGTGATTTTCTGCTCGGCCATGTTGCCTGAGTCTGTTCCGGAACTGGCCAAGCTCTCCCATTCCGGATTTATCAGGAAGCCTTTTACGAAAGACCAGCTTTTCGCCGCCGTGTTCAAGGCGATCGGCATCAACCACTCGTAGCGGGACATAGCCAGATATGTTTTAGAAGCTCTAAAACTTTTGGTTGTGTAAAATCAAAGAATCGTTATAACCCGTATTCGTTATCTGTATCTGTTTTGGTGTAAACGGCAGTCTTGTATGTCTGGCAATAAATGATTTCCAGTATCAAGAATATTATCAAGCGTTACCTCCGTTATAATCCGGGCCTCCGGTTCAGGGTGGAATACCGCTCTGAGCTCCCTTTCATTTTGAATGCCCATGGACTCGTGGGGGAGGGGGTTGAGATCGGGGTAAACCGCGCGGTTTTTTCGGAGACTATACTCAAGTTCTGGACGGGCGGCAAGCTCTACTGCGTCGACCCATGGCGCGAATACGAGGGGCTGCAGGGGGCGGACGACAGCTCCCATAACGAGTTTTACCAGGAAGCGATGGAGAGGCTGAATAATTTCCCGGGCAGGTTTGAGGTTATGCGCATGACCTCGGCCGAGGCGGCGGGCAAATTTGACGATGCGTCGCTTGACTTCGCCTACATCGACGCCTTGCATTCATACGAAGCGGTGAAAGAAGATATCTCCTTGTGGTATCCCAAGATACGCTCAGGCGGTATCATCTCGGGCCACGATTATCTTGACGGCAGGATTTACGAAGAGGACTTCGGTGTCAAGACCGCGGTTGACGAGTTTGTCAAGGAGAAGGGGCTTGCCCTCTTCATCTCCGAGTGCAAGGACTGGCCGTCCTGGTTTGTCGTGAAGCCATAAAATACGCAACTCCTTACCGGCTTTTTATTTACCGCTTATGAGCAGACGCCTTGCCTGTGAGGTGTATTAAAAAGCATTACCCATCCATTCGTTGCGCCAGAATGAGTGTGAGAAATTGGTTTGTCATGCCAATAATTGCTTATCAAATCCAAATTTAGCTCGAATTTTTGCTTGCGGACTTCCGCTTCTACAATATAATTCCAAACTTCCGGTTTTCCGGATTTTACTTATTGATATAGATTGATCAAATTGCCGCCTCGGGGGGATGTACCGGGCGTCAAGGGGGTCGATTTCTTCGTTTTGGATAAGCACAGGCGACCCCTAAAAGGGTGGGACGAGAAGGAGAGAACGCGTGGCAAAATACAAATCTGCGGACATTCGCAATATTGTACTATGCGGACATAGTGGCTCCGGAAAGACGATGCTTGCCGAGGCGATGCTCTTTAAGGCGAAGGCCGTGACCAGGCTTGGTTCGGTCGACGACGGCACCACCGTAAGCGATTACGAACAGGAGGAGAAGGAGCGCAAGCACAGTCTGGCCGCCTCCATCCTTCATTGCACATACGACAGCCGGGAGTTCAGGATCATCGATACCCCCGGAGGCACCGACTTTATCGGCGGCATGGTCAGCGGCCTTGAAGGCGCCGACCTCGCGGTCATCTGCGTCAACGCTTCAAAGGGTGTGGAGCTCATGGCCCGCAAGGCATGGGACTACGCCGGCGACATGGGCCTGGGCCGCATGGTCGCCATCACCCGCATGGACGGCGAGAACGTCAACTACGAAGAGCTGGTTGCCAATATCCAGAGCGTATTCGGCGCCAAGTGCGTCCCCTTTACCATTCCTGACGGCGAGGGCGCGACCTTCAAGGGCGTTACCCGCGTAATGGCCGAGGATGCCCACGGCGAAGAGGTTGACAGGCGCAAGCAGGTTATTACCGAGAATGCGGTCGAGTGTGACGATACCCTGATGGAACGCTATCTCGAAGGGGGAGAGGTTACCCACGACGAGGTTCTCGACGTCATGCAGCGCGCGATCTGCGACGGGTCCATTATCCCGGTCTTTGCCCTGGCGGCGGAGAAGGATATCGGCGTCGAGGATATCATGCACGGCATTGCCGAGTGGGGCACAACCCCGCTCATGGCCAAGCGCAAGGGATATCTCAAGGGCGAGGAAGCCGACCTCGTGGTTTCCGAAGACGGCCCGCTCTGCGCGCAGGTTTTCAAGATCGTCTCCGACCCCCACGTCGGCAAGCTTTCATACTTCCGTATTTTCAGCGGCTCCATCAAGGCCAAGGATTCCGCTTACGGCTCGACCAACGACAAGCAGGAAAAGTTCACCCAGATCGCAATCCCCCAGGGCGAGAAGCGCGACGACGTGGACGACGCAATCGCGGGCGATATTGTTGCGGTTGCGAAGATCGAGTCGCTCCATGTGGGCACCACCGTTTACGGCAAGGGCTGTGATTTCCGTCTCAAGGATATCCCCTTCCCGACGCCGATGACCGGCCTTGCCATCACGGCCAAGTCCCGCAACGACGAGCAGAAGATCGGCATTAACCTTAACCGCCTCTGCGAGGAAGACCCGACCTTTATCTTTGAGCGCAACGAGATGACCGGCGAGCAGGTTATCCGCGGCATTGCCCAGACCCACCTCGACGTCATGTTGAGCCGCCTCAAGCACAGGTTCCATCTTGAGGTCAACACC
>JAFGWW010000288.1 GCA_016936955.1 Planctomycetota bacterium
CGGCAAAACCCCGGGGGCCGCGAAAAGCTACGTTTATCATCCGCGCCGACATGGACTGGCAGGACACCACGGTCGAACTGGCCAAGGGGGAGAAGGCGACTATCGAAATAACCGGCACCTGGAGTAACGGCCAGCAGTACAAGCCCCCGCAAAATTCCGGCAAGGAGAAGAAGCGTAAAGCCACGGCAAAGGCGATCTACCGGGGGCCGGAGAAACTCCCGGTCGAGCTCAAAATCGCAGGCACCGTAATCGGCAAGGCCGGAGCCACCCGCACCTTCACCTCCCCCACCGGCGGCACCCTCTTCGTGCGCATGCTGAACTGGGAAGAATATAAAGCAAAGTATTCACCCGAAGGGACGCTGACGGTAAAGATCGGGGTGGAGTGAAGAGAAATGCGGAATAATCCAGATGAGATCAAGCCGCAATGGTGTATTATCGGGAACATAACTAAAGAACACGCTTTTGGGGAAGAAAAGGAAATACGTCAAGGTACCAAACATTTCAAACCAATGGCAAAGGTCTATTGTCTTGCACCACAATGGCACTGGTTCGATGATATAAAAGTGATAGGACGCCATCGAAAGTCAGGGAAATACATAACCCTAATTATGCCATCCATGCTTATAGAGAATCTGCGCATAAATCTGGTTTATAGTCCTGAAGTTTTAAGGCGCATAAATGAACATGGGTGCCCATGGCCTGACAAGGAAACCGCTGAAGAATTATTGGTTCACTTGAATCTTCGAAGGATTAACGAGAAATACACCGATAGAGATTTTAGATCAGCCTTGCAGGAATACAGAGGACTTCCGCCATTACCTCCTGCTCCATGGTGGATGTTCTGGAAAAAAGATTGAATTATCCAAATACCCCAAAAAGCCCCGACCACACCGGCCGGGGCTTTGATATTTCATGATCTTGCGCGGGCTCAGTCGCCGGCGGCTTCGGTGCTGGGCTTGACCGAATTTTCGCCGAGCTCGGCCTTGGCCTTGTCGTAGTCGGCGAGGCACTTCTTCCACGCTTCGGCGTTCTTGCAGATAATCTCGTGGTGTTCGGTCACGATATTCTCGGCGCCTTCGTGGGTCGGAACCATGCCGAACTTCTCGACCACGGTCTTGAGTTCCTTCGGGTGGTCGATCTGCGGGCAGGGAGCGCGCAGGTCGGTGGTGAAGGGCTGGCGTCCGCGCATGTAGCGGAAAGCGTCACTGCGGAGAATCTCGCCGAGGCTCTTGTCGTGGACCGAGTCCTTGGCGAAGTGGACAAAGACGCAGGGCTCGACCAGACCCTGGGCGGTAATGTGGACATAACGGCGGCCCCAGGCGATACAACCCTGGCAGGCATCGCCGTCGTTCCAGAAGTCGTAGACGAGAACCGGCTTTTCCTTGCGGAGGTTCTTGCAGACCTCGCGGCGCTCGAGGCGCTGCTCGGGGCTCGGAACAAGGCTCATCTCCGGGTCGCGGCCGATGGGGATGTACTGGAAGTACCAGCCAAAGGCGGCGCCGTGCTTGATGAGGGTGTCCATGAAGTCACCGGAGGTGACGGACTCGTGGTTCACGCTGGTGTGGGTGATGGAGAAGCCGAAGAGCACGCCGTGGCGGTTGAGGTTGTCCATCGCCTCAAGAATGCGCTTGTAAGCTCCTTCGCCGCGACGGGCGTCGGTGAACTGCTCCGAGCCTTCAATCGAGATGGCGGGGTAGATGTTGCCGTATTCGGCAAAACGCTTGGCCATGGCATCATCGATGTTCATGCCGTGGGTGTACATCTGAAAAAAGACGTCATCGTGCTTCTGGATCAGACGTTCAAGGGGCTCCCACACGGTAGGCTCGCCGCCGGTGATGCTGATGAAGTAGATGCCCATATCCTCTTTGGCTTCGGTGATGATCTCGTCCATCTTCTCGAAGGAAAGGGATTTGCTCTTGGGATGCTTCCAGGCATAGCAACCGAAACAACGGAGGTTGCAGGCCATGGACGGGCTGATGAGGAGGAAGAAGGGAGGATATTCCCCGTGCTTGGCGAAATATTCGTCGCGCTTCTCGTCGCCGAGGTTGATGGCGTTGACGAACATGTTATTGACCAGCTTCTTCTGGGTCTCGCGGGAGAGATGGGGCAGCTTGCGCTTGGCCATCTCGAAGAAAGCGTTGGCAGCATCGATGCGCATCACCAATTCTTCGGGGGTTCCCTTGTGCTGCTCGGTCATGCGCTTGATACCGACCTGACGGAGCTTGTCCATGGCCGTGATCAGAGTCGACGGGCTATGGCTCGAAAGCATTGGAACAACGGACTCCAGCCCTTTGGCCAGAAGATAATTCTTAATACGAGATAGGCTTGCCAAGGCGCCTCTCCTTCATTGCATTAAACCAGATCCCCACCCAACCAAAACCCTCAGTCCCAATAGTGGGGGCGTAAGGAGATGATTAGACTTTAACAGAGGGGTAATGTCAAGCCTTTTTGGGGTAGAAGCGTGGCTGCAACTGCCCTGCAATCATTCGTAACAGCCGCACTCACCCCCACCGCACCCAAAATTCACAAACCACAGCCTAATAATCAGATTGTGGCTAGAAATCCGCATAAGATATTAATAGACAAAGGCTTATCCTTATTTTTCACCTTTTACCGGAATCTTTGGCGATTTTTAACCGCCAAAGCGTAAATTTTGCCGGTTATTCAAAAAGCGCATCCGCCTGCCCTTTCAGGCCTTTCGGGGCTGAAGGGCGGGGAGAATTTATAAAAGCCAATTCCGCGAAACTCTTTGCGGTCAAAGGGCGGAATATTATAATAAGGCGGAAGGGCCATTTGTCCCTTTTCCGGAAGACGGGCAGAAGCTGCCAGCCGGGATTATGCAGCCGGACTCGCCGGCGCGGGGCGTTTACACGATCGCCGCGCCTTGCGTATATATATGGAATAACGGGAAACCGGGAAAAGATGCCAGACAAGAAAAAAAGCAGCCACTCAACCAGCGAGCAGATCGGCAAGATCAACGACCAGTTCATCTCGGCCGATACGGTGGATATCCAGCCGGACCAGACCTCCGCCCGCCTCTTCACTTCGGAGAGGGTGACGGAATTCATGGGCCACCTCGACGACGCCTGCCCTGTCATTACATATGAAGAGGAGGACGCCGAGGAGATCAAGGCACGCTACATCATCGGCGACGAGATCGGCAGCGGTTCTATCGGGCAGGTTATCGAAGCCTACGACGAACACCTCGCCCGCAACGTCGCGATCAAGATCCTTCATGGCGATACCGGCGTGAGCAAGGACAAGCTCGCGCGCTTCATCGCCGAGGCGCAGATCACCGCCCAGCTTGAACACCCGACCATCATCCCGGTCTACGAGATCGGGCGCATGCCCGACGGGATGCCGTACTTCTCCATGAAGAAGGTCAAGGGCGAATCGCTTGAGGACATTATCAACAACCTCCGCATCGGCGACGAGGACTACCGCAAGCGCTACGGCGGCAAGCATATGATCCGCATGTTCTTCCGCCTCTGCCAGGGCATCGCCTACGCCCACTCCAAGGGCGTGGTCCACCGCGACCTCAAGCCCGCGAACATCCTGATCGGGGAGTTCGGTGTGGTCCAGATCATGGACTGGGGGCTGGCCAAGGTGATGGGCAAGAACGAAATACGGGGCGTAAATTCCGACGGGGTACAGACCGTGCGCAGCGCGCCGGAACTGAGCACCCTCGACGGCTCCATCGCCGGAACCCCGGCCTACATGAGCCCCGAGCAGGCGCGCGGCGA
>JAFGWW010000031.1 GCA_016936955.1 Planctomycetota bacterium
GACATGCGCAGCGCCATCGGCGGAACCGACGAGAAGGGCGACGAGTAATTGTCGAAAGGATTGACCCATGAGCGGACAACCCAACGATCTTCAGGCATGGCTTAACCAGCTCAAGAAAAGGGCCGAGGGCCAGTCTGGTGGACAGAAAAAAGCTGCCCCGCAACCGCAGCAGCCGCAGCCTGCACCAGAACCTGTAGCACGTACGCAACCGGTTCAGCAACAGCCAAGGCCGCAGCCAAAGCAGAAAGTTAATTACGGTCGGCCGCATGATATTGCCAAGGCCGAGACCTCCCGCCATCAGGAAGAGCGAAGAATGATGGAGCTTGAGCGCGAGGCGGAGAAGAAGCGCATTATTGCCGAGCGCAAGCGGCAGCAGCAGCTAGAACAGCAGCGCATACTGCAGGAGCAGATCCAGAAGCAGGAGGAGATGCTCAGGAAAAAGAAAAAGGAAAAGCGCAAAGCGCGGAGCGCCCTCGGGCTTTCCGGTAATCTGATGCACGACCTCCGGCACAACCCGTCATCCTTGCGCGAGGCTATTGTGCTATGCGAGATTCTCGGTCCGCCTCTGGTCGACCGCGATCCTGCCAAGCGAATGTTCTGATATGGTGTTTTGCCCATGATTATCGGCTTTATCGGGGGCGAGGCTTTACAGCCCGTCCCCGATCCCATTACCGAAGATAGCTTGAAGGTGCTTGTCGTGAGCACCTCTTACCCACGTTTCGCAGGAGACAGGGCGGGGGGGTTTGTGGCTTCGTCGTGCGAGGCTTTGGTTAAGCTGGGACATGAGGTGAAAGTTGTCTGCCCGCACGCACCGGATCTCGCTTTTTCCGAGGTCATGAACGGAGTAACGGTAAAGCGGTTCGCGTACGGCTTCGGCGGGGCATGGGAGTGCGTTGCCTACGGAGACGGCATTCCTGTTAATATCAAAAAGAGCTGGGCGGCGATGATGATGGTTCCATCTTTCTGCCGGAGCTTGCGTAATGCCGTCATGCGCGAGGCGGAAGGATGCCGTATTATACATGCGAACTGGTCGGTATGCGGTGCCCTCTCTGTGGCAGCCGCTCGCCACCATAAAATCCCTCTTGTCACCACCATGAGAGGGAGTGATATCAACGCCGCTGATTTTGTATCCCGCTTTATTGCGCGGCGAGCATGTAGCAATTCTGATACGGTGGTTACCGTCAGCCGTGAGAGTTTTGATAAGGCACTATCTTCTGGTGCAAACCCGGAGCGTTCGTGCGTTATTACTAACGGAGTAGATACCGAGATTTTCTCTCCCTCCAGTGACAAACATGGTATGCGCCGCAAGCTTGGGATTGATCCCGAAGCGATATATTTAATAGCAGTCGGGCGGTTGGTCTCGGTGAAAAATATTGAATATCTTATCGAAGCATTTTACCGGCTTGTTCATGTCGTGGGGGCGAATCTTTCTCTCTTCGCGGATAACGAGGCGTTCAAGCAGGTGTTCGGCGCTTATGCGGGCGGGCAGGGGATGAACGATAAAGCCACTTCCTTTGCCGACTCTCTTGCCCATAATATAGGGCGTACCCGGTTGCTTCTTGTTGGCGATGGTGCGGAACGTGAAAGCCTTGAGCGAATGGTTAATGAGAAAAATCTGGCCGACCGGGTTTCTTTTGTGGGTGAAGTTAACCGCGACGATGTTCCCGACTGGCTAAAGGCGTCCGACATTTTTGCCCTTACGAGCCGGAACGAAGGACGCCCGAATTCTCTCATTGAGGCAATGGCGTGCGGGTTGCCGCCGGTCTGTACCCCAGTGGGCGGAGTCAATGATGTGATCCGGGACAGGGAGAACGGAATCCTTGCGGAGCTTGATAAACCGGACGAACTGGCCGGGATTCTCGCACATCTCGTAAACAACGATCTTGAACGCACGCGTATCGGTAAGGCGGCGCTTGAGACGATCCTGCATGGTGATTTCGGCTGGGACTCGCACGCGCGTAAACTGACGGAACTTTACAAAACGCTATTGGAAAAGAAAGCGTAGCATGAGATACAAATCATCCGAGGGCGAGGAATTCACATTTAAAGTCGACGGGAAATCTTCCGGCCAGCGGCTCGATGTTTTTCTGGCTGACAAAATGGACGGAACCTCGCGTTCTTTTATCAAACGCCTCATTGATGACGATCTGGTGCAGGTCAATCTGGGGAGGGCAAAGCCGTCATACAAGCTCAAGGGTGATGAGGAAATATCGCTCTTCATGCCGGAACTGGTGGAGATGTCGGCCGAGCCGGAAGACATACATCTGGACGTTCTTTATGACGACGAATCGATGATCGTAATAAACAAGCGCCCGGGGATTGTTGTCCATCCGTCGCCGGGCCACGAATCCGGCACGCTCGTAAACGCTCTCCTTTACATCTGTAACGACCTATCCGGGATCGGCGGCGTTCTTCGTCCCGGCATAGTCCATCGCCTTGACCGCGACACCTCTGGTTGCATCGTCGTCGCTAAAACCGACGCGGCCCATCAGGAACTCTCTGCCCAGTTTGCGGCACGCACCACGCAGAAACGGTATTACGCCATAACCAGTGGCGTGCCGAATCCGCCTGAGGGCAAGGTGGAGGGGAATATGGGGCGCCACCCGAAGCATCGCCAGAAACAGGCGCTCCTGACTGAGGGCGGGCGCTACAGCCTGACATATTACAAGACGCTTGAAAATTTCGGCGATTACGCTTTTGTCGAATGCGACATAAAGACCGGCCGCACCCACCAGATCCGCGTGCACCTCAAGAGCGTTCACGCCCCTATCCTTTGTGATGCAGATTACGGCAAGGCCGATCCGTTCGTCTCCGGAGATACAGAGCTTCTGACCCGGCAAGCTTTGCATGCCCGATTTTTGAGCATAGACCACCCGGTTACCGGGAAGCGCATGGGGTTTGAAGCGCCGATTCATGACGATATGGCTGCGGTGCTTGACTGCCTGCGCGGAAGCTGAATCAAGTTTAATCTAACCCAATAAAAGCAGCCCTTCCTTTGCGGGAAGGGCTGTCTTGTGTTGATGATTGCTCTGCTGGCTGGTCAAGTTACTCCACAACCACGACCTGCGTGCCGAGAAGGGCGAAGGCGAAGAGTTCTTCCACATTCTGTTCGTGCAGCCTGACGCAGCCGTTTGAGGTGCGCCCCGGAATTGATTCCGGTTTGTTGGTGCCATGAATGCCAAGGCCCTGAACCCTGTCTTCGTTAAAACCGAGCCAGCGGGTGCCGAGGGCGTATTCCGGCTGTCCGTACTGGTATTGCTTGCCAGTTTTAGGATCGCGCCAGACCGGTTTCACCATGCGCTCCTCGATTGTGTAAGTTCCGGGGACGGTCTTGTCGCCGGGGCCTACGCAGCAGGGGTATTGGCGCACC
>JAFGWW010000289.1 GCA_016936955.1 Planctomycetota bacterium
AAAGACGGGCAATATCGTTTCCTGATCGGCATTACCGATGAGGCCGAAGCGACAATGGCTTACGAACTGGCTCCGGGAACAGATGCCGAGCAGAAGTAAACGCTCAGCGGCGCACAGTATGGGTCATCATGGTTTGCGGATGAACAATGAATAATCCGGTGCTTGTTGCGCCACAATTCAATGGGTTTCATCGGCCATGTTTTCCCCGTTCGTTTCACGGAGACGGAAAGCGCACCAAGTTACGATTCCCGAGAGCAGGAACATGACGCCGAAGACGGCCAGGTATGATTTCCCGCTATAGACCCAGAGATCGCCGATCTGCTGGGGAGGATAAAGGTTCATCAGGAAGCCAACCGCATTTCCCAGCAGGGCGACAGTTATATAGCAACTGAAATTGAGCAGGCTTACCGATACGCCGCTGAATTTCGCCATATTTGTTTCACGCAATAAAGGCACCGCGATGGAGGAGGTGCTGGCGGTGAAAGACAGTAGGCAAAGAAGGGCGGCAATCCATGCTGTACGAATCTCCAGCAGCAAAAGAACAGTAAGGCTGGCGAAGACCAGAAGGCAGGTGACGCCCACAATCCGCACAAAGATCTGGCGACGATTACCAAGCATGCGGCTGAGTATTGCAAAGCCCAAACCTGAGAAGGCCGAGATCACGCCCATTACCGACAGGATACATGCCGCATTGCCAGACGACATCTGGCAGTAATCCTCGAGAAATTTCTTTCCGATCACAGTTTGCAGAACGTAGTAAAGGCCGAAATTGATTCCGGTGAAAAGGAAAAGGTAGAGATTGTGCCGCTTGGCCAAGACTGTACGGAAGGGGGTGGAGCTGAAGGGGAGTTCTTTTGCCGGAGCCGTTCTCATGCTCCCTTTGGCGAGAAGAAAAATAAGATAGAAAAAAACCGTTCCTGCTGCCACTGCAAGCAGGGTGTCGCGCCAGCCGAAGTGGTTAACACAGACAACCAGCGGAGCGTTTGCGATAATTCCCCCGGCGTACCCGATGAGGATGAGTACGGAAAGAAAGATGGTGAAATTCTTGTCGAATACACGCATGATCTCCCGGACCATGCTCAGGTAAAGCGCACTGGCGCCCAAACCGGTCAACACCCGGCTCAGATACAGCATGGTCAGCGTATGGGAAAGGGGAAAGAGGAAGGAGCCGATGCAGAAGAGAGCCGCACCGAAAGCGATTACGCGTCGGCCGGAGTAACGGTCGACCAGCAGACCGATCCCGAGTTGGCACAGGGCGTAAATATACATGAACGACGAGCCGAAGGCGGTAATGTAAGGTGCGGAGACATGCAGCTCCTGCTGCAGGACATCGAAGATCGAGCCGGGAATGGCTACGCGCTGGATGTTGGCAAAGAAGTACAGCGCCGTCCCGCTGATCAGTAGGCCAAGTAAACGGTAACGGCGCGGTATCCTATCAGGAAAATAATGCATGATGGGATGTTAATCTTTTAGCTGCAGGACAACCTTGCCGATATTTGCGCTGCCTTCGAGAATGGCATGCGCATCAGCCGCGGCTGCGATGGGAAGCACTTTGTGAATAACCGGACGGATGTCACCTGCCTTGATCTTCGGCCAGATTTTTTCCTGAAGCTGGCCAAGGATTAGGCCTTTCATTTCGTTGCTTCTGCTCCGGAGCGTACTTCCGATCAGGCGCAGGCCACGCTTGAGGATCGGGCGCAATGATATTTCGGCATGCTCCCCGCCGAGGGTGGCAACAAGGATCCAGCGCCCGCCAAGGGCGAGCTTTTCCAGATTCTCGCCAAGCCCTTTTCCGCCAACGCAGTCGAGTACGATATCCACGGGGTTCTCATCCAGAGCCTTGCCAAGGTCGTCGGTCTTGCGATTGACAATGATGTCTGCCCCGAGGTTCTTCACCGCTTTTGCTTTTTCGTCCGAACTGACCGTCGTTATTACTTTCGCGCCGCAAGCCTTGGCGAGTTGAATTGCGGCTATGCCGAGCCCACTTGCTCCGGCATGAACCAGAACCGTGTCCCCCTCTTTCATTCCGGCCTCGAGATAAAGATTCAGATAGGCTGTGGCGAAAACTTCAGGAAGGGAAGCTGCCTCTTCCATGCTAAGGCCATCAGGCATGGACATCACCATCCCCTCCGGCACGACAACCCGCTCCGCATATCCGCCGCCGCCGAGGAGGGCGCATACCTTGTCACCAATTTTCCAGCGGCTGCCCTTCACAGCTTCAATAACAATCCCCGCAACCTCCAGTCCCATCCATTTCGGCCATCCCGGAGGGGGCGGGTATTTCCCCGCGCGTTGCAGCAGATCCGCCCTGTTCAGCGCCGCCGCATGAACCTCTATAATAACCGTACCCTCGCGGATGACCGGGTCGGGCACATCACTCCAGTTGAAATTCTTTTGCTCGTCGATCAGCATGGCTTTCATAATTACTCTCCAAGGGGATGACTGCGGGTCGCAAGGGGGAATGAAACAGCTTTCCGTTCCAGAGAAGAAGCATACACGCCATAGATCATCTCAAGCGCGATCGTTGCATCATGGACGCTGCAAACTGGCTGCCTGTTCTCTTCAATAGCCTGCATCAGGTTGATTGCGGCAAAGCGGTTGCCGTCGGCGAAATAGTGCGCAGGTTGGGGGCCGTAGTTTTCGTAATCAAGCGGCTGCGTCCCGGCGGGAAGGGTTCGGTCCTCGACAAGATCAACTGCTTCGTATTGCGATTCATCTTCCGGCGGCAAGGCTGAACGAGTGAGGCGCAGGTTTCTGTCCTGATCGTAACGTACGCTGATAGCCCCTTCAGTGCCGACAACCGTGATGCCCATGCGAACCTTGTTTTTATAGAGGCCGCGTCGGCTCTCAAAAAGTCCATTCACGCCGCCATTGAATTTGAAGGAAGCCCAGACACTGTCCCCGGCGCAAAGTCCGATCGGCTCGGTGGTTGGCGTACGATCCTTTACAGTGATCGGCCGGTCCTCAAAGCGCACATCACTGAATACATATTCCGGCGTCCCGAACAGGAACGTGAACAGGTCAAGGATATGGGTGCCCAGCACCATCATGTCCTCGCCACCGCCGCGTTCATCCTCCTTCCCCCGTCCATATACGGTGAGAGGTGCGCCGATGTCGCCGCCTTCGATCATCGCCTTGACCGTACGGAAGACCAGCGCATGCCGCGCCAGATGGGCGACAGCTATCCTGATGTTGTGCTTTGCCGCCAGCTGCTCAATCTCATCCGCTTCCTGCAACGACGCGACAAGGGGCTTCTCGCAGAGAATATGGCAATTGCTTTCCGCTGCTGCCTTGATAATCTCATAGTGATCGCCCGGAAGGCGCGAGCAGACACTGACTATATCCGGCTGTTCGCTCTCAAGCATCTCCCTATAATCGGTGTAATGGCGTGATGCGCCGATCTGTTCCATGCGGGGCGCAAGATTATCGCAATTCTGATCGACCAGAACCTGCTCGACATCGGGCAACCCTGTAAATGACAAATGAGTTCCGTGGTCACCCTTACTTTTCTGCTTCGTGTCGAAAACAACGCCGACTTTCCATTTCTTCATTTCTCGCCATCCTCCGGCTTGGTTCCCAATGTGCGGCCGCCGTCAATAAGATGGTTCTGACCGGTAATATAAGCAGCTTCGTCGGAGCAGAGATAGCAGATCAGGCCGGCGATTTCGTCTGCGGAGCAAGCCCGTTTCAGGAAAGTGGCTTCGCCCAGTTTTTCCATGCCCGGTCTGGTGGCGACGGCACCGGGGGCAACCGCGTTAATGGTTATCCCGTATTCGCCGTACATCATGGCCAATGATTTTGTCAGCGAGACAATCGCCCCTTTTGTGGCGGCATAGACAGGGATGCGCGGCATTCCCACTACCCCGGTAATGGAACTCAGGTTTACAATCCGGCCATATTTTTTCTCGATCATCGCCGGAATGACCTCCTGTATGCTGATTATCGCGCTCTTGAGATTGACGGCGATCTCCCAGTCAAGCTGCTGGTCATTCTGTTCAAGAAAGGGGACAAACTTTCCCAGGGCACTGCAACTGCCGCCCGCATTGTTGACGAGGATATCAATGTCGCCAAACTTACTTTTCACTGCGTCAATCATTGAAACGATTTCATTGTGTTTGCTCATGTCTGCCGGAACAGCCATTGCCTTTCCGCCGGAACTGCAGATCTCCGACACCACCTCTTCCGCAGCAGCTTGATTGATATCGTTGACAGCCACCGCTGCGCTTCCCGCTCCCAAACGTAACGCAGTTGCGCGGCCGATGCCTTTTCCTGCCCCCGTTACAAGGGCTATCCGATTTGCATATCTCATGCTTTCCCCTTTCCCGTCGGCCCGAGGGTTCTGCCGCCATCGATGGTGTAATTTACTCCCGTTATGAAATCCGCCTCGGAAGATGCAAGAAAGGAGACCAGTGACGCCACCTCATTCTGCGAACCGCTGCGCTTCAGGTAAGTTCCCTCTGACGTTTCTGTGCCGGCAGGATCGGTTGATCGGGAAATGAGCCCGGGTGAGATGCTGTTCACCGTCACGCCACAGGGGCCGACCTCCATCGCCAACGCCTTTGTCATGGCAACCACCCCGCCCTTTGCTGCGGAATAGTCGACGCGATTGATAATTCCGACTTCCGCCGCAATGGAAGCAATATTGATAATTTTACCCGAGCGCCGCTCAAGCATATGGTGGAGCAGCGCCTGGGTAAAGCGCATGGTTCCCATCAGATTAAGATTTATCACCCATGACCAAACCTCTTCCGGCGCGTCCTTGAATTCCGAAAGTTTTCCGAGAAGGGCAGCGCTGCCCCCAGCGTTGTTAACCAGAATATCGACCTGCCTCAGGTCAGACAGGATCTGCTTCGCAACATCCCTGACCTCGGCGCTGTCAGTGACATCGGCCTTGTATGCGAAGGCTGTACCGCCCTGCGCGCGAATATCAGACGCCACTTTTTCCGCATTCTCCTGTTTCAGATCAGTCACCACAACCCGGGCGCCATCATCTGCGAGGCGCAGGCAGATTGCCCGACCAATTCCACCACCAGCTCCTGTCACAACGACTGTCTTTCCTTGCAATATCATGTCATCAACCCTTATTTTAGTCACCCTTTAAACCCAGACTTCGCCCACCATCAATCGCCAGATCCTGCCCCGTAATAAAATCCGAATCCGGCAGGGCAAGGAACAGTACTGCACGCGCTACATCATCCTGCGTGCAAACACGATTCATACAGGAAAAGCGATGGGCGAAAGACTTCTCATCATCAAGCTTATCACGAGAGACCAAACCTGGCGAGACGCAATTAACATTAATATTGTATCGGCCTAGCTCAAGGGCAAGGGATTTTGTGGCAGCAATAATACCTCCTTTGGCTGCTCCATACTCAACCTGCTTCTTTTTACCTCCACGCGCCACAATTGAGGTAACATTTACAATCGTGCCCTCTTCAGCCTTCACCATAATCGGTGCTACAGCACGAATGCAGTACAATGCACCGAAAAGGTTAACATTCAGTATCCAATGGATAACATCTAGGGATTGGGTGTAATACTCCGCTAGTTTTTCCCTTGCACTTCCACCCGCGCAATTTACCAGAATACTTACTTGGCCCAGCTTTTTTCCGACCTCATCCACTGCCGACGCAACAGCTTCGTAATTTGTTATGTCAACCGGGAAAGGGGCGGCCTCGCATCCCTTGTCGAGCAGTTCCTTTGCCACCTTATCTGTTGAATCGACGGTAAGATCGAAAACAGCTACCTTGGCCCCCGCTTCCGCCAGATGCAGGCAGATGGCGCGACCAATTGCGCCGCCCCCACCTGTAACAATGGCTACTTTCCCTTCAAGCTTTTTCATGATCGTTTCCTTTTGCGCAAGCTCTGATGTTTTATAAAAACGCATTCTCCGGATATCCGCACGCCCTCAGCAGGCATTCCTGCAGGAGCAACTCATGTTCAAGTGAATAAGGGTTTTCTTTTGCGCCACGGATAACAGCGGCCAGCTCTGTAAGCTGATCGGTATAGCGGTCATGCATCTGGTCGAAGACGACTTCCTGCGCGCCAGCCTTATACCCTTCCCGCTCTTTCGCCAAGGTCATGCGCAGTTTTGGCAGACACTTGTGGGGCTGGTTGAACGGTTCGATAGGATTGATTTCAATCGTCCCCTCGTCGCCGCATACAGTCATCTGGCGGCGAAGAAAACCGTTTACCTCTACCACCGTGGTGCGCACAACAGCCGTCGCATATTCATACTCCAATACAGCCATGCCGTTGTCGAATAATGAATCGGTCTCGGGGCGCGTCTTCTTGAGGAAGGGCACAATATTATCCGGCCGCCCCATCATGAGCAGGACAAGGTCTATCAGGTGCCCGCCGAAAATATAAAAGGCGCCGCCATGATATTTCGAGAGCCAATCGCGGTACGGTTGCCCGTCCATCCTGCTCATGACCGCATCAATCTCGAAGATCCGCCCGAGCCAACCCTCCCTTACGGCTTTCAGGCAGAACTGAATGGCAGGATTGCCCCTGAACATATATCCCAGCTGAACCGTAAGGTTTCTTGCGCCTGCTTCATCAAGCACGGCCTTGAATCCGGCTATGGTCTCACCCGCGGGCTTGTCCATATGGATGTGCTTGCCTGTCTTGAGGCACCGGAGAGCGACCGCATTCAGATCCGGCACATCAGGCTCCACCGATATGGCCTGCACGTCATCCATGCCGAGGAGCTCCTCTTCCGTCAACCACGGAAGGTTTTTGTAGCCGGGGAGGTCGCCCCGCTTTTCCCGCCATTCCGGACTCTCCTCGACAATGCCAACTACCTCAAAAGTATCCGGGAGTTTACGAAAAGCGCACATCTTCTCGTGGGCGTGGTTGTGCCCAATCCCGATCTGCCCTACCTTGATTTTTTTCATATTTCAAACCCTTTGATGCCGGATTTATTCACCAGGTTCAATATTGCCTGATTCAATACATATAAAGCGATAATCGATTGCACAAACCGCTGCTCCAGATATACTGTTATGATGACAGTACAATATAAATGCTGATATAACAATGCACGGACACGTCGATTGGATGCACTTTTATGGCAGTTACAACATTTCCCCAACTTGAGAAGACAATCCCCCTGGTGGAAGTGCAAATTCACCAGATTGCGGTGAAGAAATTCCATTATCATGATACTGGAGTGTTCCCCTACAGCCTTCTCATCTCGGTTCTTGATGCGCCCGATGATGCGACAGATTTTTTTCTGAACTGCCGCACCGGGGAGAAAACCAGACTGCAAGCCGGGCATGCCTACATTCTCCCGTGCCAGCTTCCGGTCAAATATGAGCGTACTCCAGACGTAACCGGTGTTACCATGCGCTTTAATCTGACTTTCTTCTGGGGGATAGATATTTTTGACGGGCATGGGACGGTTGAGGATATTCACGCGCCGGACTTTATATCAATGCTGCAAAAGGTACTTCTGAGGCCAGAAGGTGCAGAGCCTAGCGAGAGTGAACTTATCAAGTCAGCCCTTGCGCTTAAATCGGAAGTGGGAAGGTTATGTCTGTCACGCTGGCCGGAGCGTCTGGACAGGATTTCACCGAAGATGTGGAAATACGAAGCAGTCTTTCTTTATGCAAAAGAGCATGGTGACGCATCCCTCAATGTAGCCAGACTCGCCGACATTTTTGGGGTGCGGCAGGACGTCTTCTCAAGATCTTTCAGCCGGGACGTGGGCATTGCGCCGAAACAGTATATCGCGGATGTCCTGCTCAGAAAGATAAGCGCGTATCTACTAACTTCTAAACTTAGCATGAAAGAAATCGCCCACCAACTAAAATTCAGTTCCGAATACTACATGTCGAGGTTTTTCAAAAAGCACACCAGCCTCTCGCCTACAGATTTTAAAAAACAGGTTTTGGGAAAACAGTAGATAGCAAAGCAGCGCCACTTCAGGCGGATTCAAATGGGATAACCAACCCCATAGAGAGTTTGCGTGTTATTTATCTGTACCTATATAAAGGATTTATTAACACATCATGAGAGTTTGTCAGGAGTCATTCATATGTATAATATGATTATTGAAATTGATCAATAATTTCATCTTAACTTTACATTTACAGTAAAATAAGGCAATAAGATAATATAGAAGAGTGGTGGTGTGGATTGTCTATTTGTATATTTATACTAAAAGAGATTTGGGGAGACAGGAATGAGCGCGCCGGAAGTTGAGTTGGGTGATTTGCTGCGCCGCTCTCTGAGTTGGCGGTATAGTGATGGAAGCCATTTTCAGAAGGTCTGCCATCCTGAAGGCGATTGGCGGATGCCCCCCTTCATGGTAATCGTCTGCCCTATGCGTGGTGAATATTATAGTCGTATCGAAGGGCCGGGCGGGTCTGAAGCCGTGACAGTTAAAGCGGGGCAAGCCTTGGTGGTTCCTCGTGGTGTGCGCCACACAGTGTCCATGCCGGGGGGCGGGGTTCTTCACCATGCGCATATTCAATTTATGCTTCTGGGCGGTAATGATCCCCTGAGTTTTTTCAAGGTGCCATCCGTGCTCAGCGGCCGACCCGCAAAGGAGCTGGCCGCTGTGGTTAGAGACCTGCATATAGCACAGACCGAACCTGCGGGGCAGGAGCCGGTTCGGCTGGCTATCAGCCGGCAGTACATGGGATATAGGATTCTGGAATTGATTGCTGCTGCATCGGAGAAGCTATCACAATCTTCCCAGCGTTTATTGGAATTGCATCGCCTTGAATCGGCGCTGCGTTTCATGGAGGATAATCTTGGCGCAGCGATAAACCGTCGCGATCTGGCCCGGCGCGCGAATCTTTCAGAAACCCGGTTTCATTACGTATTCAAATACGCAACCGGTTTGGCGCCCCTTGCATATCTTAAAAAAATCCGCATGAACCATGCCCAGACTCTGCTCTTCCAGACCGACCTGCCCATAGGTGAAATCGGCGAGAGCATCGGCTACCCAGACATATTTCATTTCAGTAAAATATTCAAGCAATTCTGCGGGCTTAGCCCCAGCCGTTATCGTTCCGACACTCGCGCACAATTACAGGAATCGACCAGGCGGGAATAAGCACCGAAAGCAAGATGCCTACTCCATCTTGCTTGCATAAAGACCGGAATCTTTATCAAAGCGCAAATTCACAGGAAATGTTATATCCCGGTCAGGTTATGCGCTGGCTCTGCAAGGCAAAGAAATGGCCGCCGGAAACCCGACGGCCATTTAACCTGATATTCAAAAGGAAAAGGCGTTGTTATGGTCTCAGGCGTAATCGCCGAAGATCAGGGCCATCGGATAATCCTTGAGGGGAAGATTCTTGAACATCCGGTGCCCGCGGCCGTTATCATCAACCATTGATTCCGGAATGGAGTAAACATTTCCGTCAAGTAGATCAACCAGCGCAGCTTTACCCGGAATGGCAGCAACTTCA
Source organism: Planctomycetota bacterium (assembly GCA_016936955.1). Lineage (GTDB taxonomy): Bacteria > Planctomycetota > SZUA-567 > SZUA-567 > SZUA-567 > JAFGWW01. The sequence continues at coordinate 9,423 of JAFGWW010000289.1, forward strand.
AGTGTGATGGTTGATTCGTATTCGGTAGTCATCAGTTCCGTCGGGCGCCAGTAAACAAATGCGCTTGACCCTGTCTCTTTGCGAAAACCTCCGAACAGCAGATCCGAGCGGCCATCTTCAATGCGCATGATCCGATTTGAATGATGCTTATGGATCAAGACAGGCAATTCAACATGCTCTACTGATTCGCGGAACATCGCGGCAATTACCTGCAGAGTCCGGTATGATGGCTTGGGCGAATATTCGCCGGTTGAGATTCCGTTTTCATCAAACTCTGCACTCAAGACGCCAAAGTAGCCATAGTCAAGATAGCTAGCCTTGTCTCCCACCGTTCCGTTCAGCGCTTCAATCATATCCATGCACGAGAAGTAAGAGGCGAATTTGACGTCGTCAAAGAGGTCAGCCATCATGTGCCGCGCCATGAATTTTGCCTGACGCCTTGGTGTCCAGGCTCCACCGGCAAGTGCGCCCGCACCATCGCTGCGTGATTGGGTGCCCGTCTCCCCCTGAATAATTTCCATATTTGGATTGTAAGCGTGGCACAGGGCCCGCATAGCCTTCACCCGGTTAAATCCTTCCCGCTCATCAGTGTTGTATGCGTGATAGGAGAATGCATCCATATATTCTGCTGCGCCGGCTTGAAATACATCATTGAGCCAGTTAAGTCTATCAAGGCACATCACCCCGCCGATGACCTTCGCATCCGGATCACCTTCCTTTACCGCGAGTGCCGTCGCTTTTACAAACTCGCCGTACTCGGTTCCGCTGGGGCCGTGTTTCCAACACCACCCCCCGTCAGGCTCATTCCAGACTTCATACCATTGCACCTTTTCTTTATAGCGCTGCGTTACTGCGACAACATATTTATGCCATGCCTGCCTTTCTGCTTCGCTGGAAATAGGGGGGCATCCGACGGCGCCGAAGACCTTTTGAGCAGCCTCAGTATAGAGTCCATTGCCATAACACAGGCAGATCCATGGCTGCAATCCTCTCTGGATAAGGTTGTCGACAATTGAATCAAGCCAGGTGAAATCATAAACCCCTTTTTCTTTTTCCGTACGGGCCCAGCCTGATTGAATGCGGATCCATTTGACGCCGAGTGCAGCGACTTTGTCATACGCCTTCTCCGGATCAAAGACATCCCGGTCCAGTTTTTCAAATCCCAAACCGATTGGGGAAGAACTTACCTGAATGGACGGCACCGCTTCAACCTGCCGTTCGACCTGTAAACGCTCCATGATGATCCTCCTGAAAAATATTGTGGAATGTTGTTATCAAGATTATGGAAATCTAGTAGAGAAGAGAGTTCTATAGCGTTTGCGAGTTCACCGATTTAGTGCCTGCAAGTTTTGTGATTTTATTGTGGGCATTGTCTTTTAAGCATCAGCAATATTGTCAATGTCCATGTCGCAACTCTTCATGTGGTTGGAGCAAACAGTTGTGTGATAGCCGTTCGGATAAATGTTTTCGCTTATCGTTACCTCGCGACAGCCATCAAGCCAGAATGACTCTTTCTGAAAGGCAAAGGGCTTGAACTTTGTGCTTTTGGCTATTGTGTTCTTGCTGAACACCAACCCGCGCACGGAGCGGGCGCGCACTAGTGGCTGGTCATAAGTATCGAACTTGTTGTTTACAATTCTGATGTTGCGATGATAGGGTTCATCCTCAGTCCCTTGGGGTTGATGGGATGGGGTGATGGTAATTATGCCGCCTCCCCATTGCCACCGTTCCTGTGTAGACGCTCCGGAACTGAGACAGTTATCGAAGATATTGTTCTGGATAAGAACATCCTCGACGCCGCCAGATTCGTACCAGTGTAACGTGTCGCCTTCGAAAAGAATGGCGGCCCCCGCAGTGGCAAAATAATTATTTTCGATTACCACTTGACCTGGAACCGTAACCAGAACGCCTCGCGCCCGATGTTTTCGCAGAATGCGACAATTGCGGAGAATGAAGAGATCTGGATTCCAGGTTTTGTTTTCAAAGACATCGCCTTCAACTACATCATCAGGGATAGGCCCGGCAAAACTGACAATCCATTCCCCTTCCTTGTTTGTGGAAAGTCCCCAGCCAAGATTTATCCCGTTATTGAGCTGGGTTTCTGATTTTGCCAAAGGATGCGTTGCCGGCATCCGTTCTATTGCGACAACCTTCAATATCTCTTTACGCTGAACATCATCCTGCCTTACAACCCAGACTTCGTCATTGATGCCCCAGCAATCCGCACGTATGACTTTTACAGTGTGTGAATCTATCTTTTCGATCATCACGCTGTTACGCCCGTGAATATTCAAAAAGTCATCGCCATGCCCTGCCATTTCGACATTTTCAACGATGATATCACCCTTACAATGTATAAAGTGTATCCCGTCAGCAACTCCGCTGAATACTCGCCCTTTGGATGCGTTGGGAATAATCCGGAGCCCGTCGATATTCAGGTTTTCAGTACGTGAGGCAACGACACCGCCACTCAAAACGTGGTAAAGCGTCATGTTGCGTATGGATACATTACGCGATTCGACTATGTCGATTCCTTTAACAATATAACGCCCATGATTAAGGGCGACGTATGTTCCCTTTGGAGCCATCCAGCGCGGGGAGGTCTTGAAGCTTACGATTTTATCGGAAATCTCACACACTTCACAATCCGGGCCAAGGTTGAAAGGATTATCCCGGATCTGTGATGGTATTTCTTGGGTTTCGGCATCATACGCGTCGTGATAACAGTCAGAAAGAGGCCGTGGGTTGCCCCAATCCTGACCTGTGCCAAAGAAGCGTCCATTCTGGATTACATATGGATATTGGATTCGGTCAATTTCAATATCAACGTGGTCGGCGGTGCATTCCGCAATACGCCCCTGCGTAATGTAAGGCCTCTCCCAGTCGATGCTGAACCCTTTGATCTCAATGTTGTTTGAGCGTTCGATCCGGAAAGGCATAACATAGCCATGACAGATCAGCTCTGCGCCGTTCCCGTTGATTGTGAGGTCGGAACATTCCTGAAGGTTGAACGCTATGCTTACTTCTTCTTCAGGTTGATGGTGAAAATTATATTGCCCCGGCTGAAAGTTTATTTCAGCAGATTTACCTTTGCATGCAGCAATCATTTTACGAACAGGGAGTATGAGATTATAGCCTGTGTCCGGGAGAATCCCGAAATCTTCCGGGTTGATGTTTACCGGGAGCACGTGAGATGAGTCCATATTACTTTCCATTGCTGCTTTTCCCTGATTATGAAGGGTACTCAAACAAGCCCTTCAGTGCGAAATAATATATCAGTGCTCTGAATTTACCCGAAAATTTATGACTTGATGCTACTCGCTCACGATGCTTTTTGCTTCCTTCGGCCGTATATCTGTGAGGTCGCCACGGTAATGCCGCAGGTCTTTTGGTGTATAGGGATGGTTTCCAATTGCGTCGGGAATGATATCAACCCCAAGCCCGGGTTTGTCTGGAATCAGCATGCAACCATCTTCTATTTTAACCTGTTCGGTTGAAATTTCTGAGCGCCATGGCACATCAGAGCTCATGGTCTCGATAAAAGCAAAATTGGGCGTGCATGCGGCAAGCTGCAGCGTTGCGGCGTTTGCTACAGGACCGCTTGGATTGTGCGGGCAGAATGGGATGTGATGACATTCCGCCATAGCCGCTATTTTCCTCAGTTCCATAATGCCGCCAGCATGCGACACATCGGGCTGGATAAAGTCTGCGCAGCCGAGGCGGAAGAATTCGCGGAATTCATAGCGGCTGTATAGACGCTCACCCGCGGCGATTGGCACATTTACCTTCCTCCTCAACTCCGCCAGCCCTTCCTTGTTATCCGGAGGAAGCGGCTCCTCAAACCATAGAATATTGAAACGCTCCAATTCCTTTGCAATGCGGATTGCAGTGGGAACATTAAAGCGTCCGTGGCCTTCGATAAGGATCTCAACTTCATCACCTACTGCGTCGACAACAGCCTCTACGCATTGTATGGACGCGGTAAGTTCCTTTTTGTTTATGGTTTGCCATGCCGAGCCGAAAGGATCCCATTTAAGCCCTTTGAATCCGGCAGTGACCGTTTCTTTTGCTTTCGCCGCAAATTCGTCGGGCCTTTTTGCCGGGGCGAACCAGCCGTTAGCATAGCAGGGGATTCGATCCCTTACCTTGCCGCCAAGCAGTTGATATACCGGCACACCGAGGTCTTTTCCCTTGATATCCCAAAGCGCCATCTCGACAGCCGAGAGGGCGCTCATCAGCACAGGCCCACCCCGCCAATATGCGTCCCGGTATGTGTCGTGCCAGAAGGCCTCGATGTCATGCGGGTTTTTACCGACCAGGTATCGCTTCAGTTCCAGGATTGCCTGCGCTACCGTGAGTTCACGATATTCAAGAGTTGCCTCCCCGACGCCATAAATTCCTGAGTCGGTTTCAACCCGGCAAAAGACCCAATTGGTGCGATAGCAATGGCATATATAGGTCTTGATGTCGGTGACTATCATAACGATATTTCCTTTCCTGATGACATTGCGTATGAGTTGATCCCGGACGTTTTGCATCCTTCTATGAACATGGATGGGTCTGCCGTGTTTTCCTTGAAAAGGCCGTAGTGCATGGGTAAGGCGAGTTGAGGTTTCAGGGCTTTAACCAGACCCAGAGCCTCCGAATCGCTCATGTTTCCCATGCGCCCATTAATGCATATCATGACCGTGTCGGCTTTTCTTGTGGCGTCGTTAAGCAGTTCTTCCGAATAGTTGCTGTCCCCGCTCAGGTAAATATTTCTGCCTTCCGCAGCTATGAGCAAGCCGATAGCTTCGGGATCGGAATGGAAGGCAGGCACAGCCGTGATGGTAAAATCTCCGCAAACAAGGCTATCGCCCTTTGCCAGCAAAAAGCAGCGATCAGGATTCAGGCCAAGTTTATGAAAATGGGTGATACAGCTTTTGGGGCCGACGAAATTGCACTCTGGATAATGGCTGGCGATATCGACTATGGTCTGCGGATCAAGGTGGTCAAGATGGTCGTGAGTGCACACCAGCCAGTCCGGGCGCAGGTCTTCAAGTTCCATGGGAAAGTCAACCAGCCGTGTAAGCCCATGGTTGCGCTCAAGAAAATCGCTCATATAGGGGTCGATCAACATCCGGGTTTTCTTACTCTGGAAAAGAAAGCTGCCCTGAGTCATCCATGTTGTTTTAATCATTTTGTAAATTCTCCGAGATTCAGTGATCACAGCCGACGGGCAGGTGCTGGGCGCTGCATCCGCCATCAACAACCAGCCTCGCGCCGGTTATGTTTGCCGCTTCGCCAGAAGCCATGAACATTACGGCGTTTGCCACGTCGCGCCCGCTGGCTTCCTTGCCGAGTGGGATGTTATTGTGCCTGATCTCAGCAATCTTCGGGTCAAGCACATTCCAGCGATCAGTATTTATGTAACCGGGAGCGACCGTGTTTACGTGTATGCCGTAAGGGCCGAGATCAACCGCCATGGCTCTTGTGAAAGCGTCAATCGCGCCTTTTGTCATTACATAGGCGCTGCGGTTGCGAATGGCGCGTTGTGATGTGTTGCTGCTTATATTGACAATAGCACCAAGGCCCTGCTTGACCATTATTCTGGCAGCTTCGCGGGCGCAAAGAAAATACCCGAGTATGTTTGTGCTAACAACCGCGCGGAGCTCTTCGGACTTGACTTTGTGCAGGGGGCCACCAATGCCTTGTATTACAGCATTGTTTACCAGAACATCCAGCGAGGAGCTTTCATTCCTGATTTTATCAAACATGGCAAGAATCTGGTTCTCGTCCGTTACATCGAAGGCTGCGGCGCGGACTTCACCACTAGCTGCGGAGGAGGTAAGTTGTTCTATTGCGCTCTCGACTTTGTCTGCTGTCCTGCCGTTTATGTAAACAGTTGCGCCAGCTTCGAGAAATGCCTTGGCAATCTCATATCCCGTATTCCTTACGCTCCCCGTGACAAGAACCGTTTTACCTGTGAAGTCGAAGGCGCCCATGCTCTCTCCTGTATAAAGTGTATGGCAAGCCAGCAGCCATCCCTACACGCCAAGAGTACAACATAGCCTGTATCACGCAAATAATCATAGGCCATTAAATTATAATATTGTGCCAATAATTCAAGCCGATATAATTGACTTTATGGAATTGGCGGTACGACTGGTTTAAGAATGGAGCCGAGATGCTGCATAGAGTGCGGATGGATGGAGTGGCACGTATAGTAGATTTCCCTTATAAAATATGCGAACTGGGAACAGTCCGGTCGCTTCCACAGCAAAACAATCATTTTGTATATGAGGACAAAATGGAGGTTACCTTGCGCTTAAGTTCTGGAGCCGAGCTTGCTGAGGATATAATTGACGGGAAGCCACACTCAACCCCCTTTCCGAATGTGGTTATAAAACAGCCGGGAATGTCGCATAGATATTCTGTGGAGGAGTCGCGCGAAGCGGTGTATTTCTCTTATCCGGCCGAGCAGGTTGAGGCGTTACGAAAGGTCAATCTGTTGCCGGAAGGCAGTATCCAGCTGTTTGAATTGACTCCACGATTGAAATATCTTGTCAGACAAATGATCGGATTGATGGAGAAGTCGAGAAATTATGGTGTTGCCGACAGGATTGATTTGCTTGGAGTGGAGATACTCGAAGAACTGAAGCTGCAGGGGCAAAGTGAGAGCATGAATGATAATAGAAGCCGGATAATGCAGCTTGCCTCATATCTGCAGATCAACTTTACGGAAGATCTGGACCTTGATGAGCTTGCACATAAGTTCAGCTTCTCCCGCCGCACCATGTTCAGGCATTGGGCCAATTATTTCCAGATGTCGCCTGTCCGCTATATCACAAATCTGAAAGTGGAAGAGGCAAAAAGGCTGCTCTTTGAAACTGAAATGGATATTGCCTCGATCAGCGAATATCTGAACTTCAACGAGATCACATACTTCTGTACCGTATTCAAAAAGGAAACAGGATTCACGCCGAATGAATACCGTAAACAAGAGGCGATCAAGAAAGTGGACCTGGATAATTGAACCGGTTGCGAACTGTTTCCGGAAACAAATCCGGAGGGTATGGGCTCTCCAGCAAGGACGAGGCGAAAGCGTATCCCGGCAACCCTCTGGATAATCTGGAGCCCCTTGCGCAAAGTGCGATTCCGCTCCTTGTAATATATGGAGATGCCGACGAGGCTTTACCGATATTAGAGAATTGCGTGCCATTGATTGAAAAATACCGCCAAATCGGGGGGCCAATCGAGGTCATTGTAAAACCCGGCGGCAAGCACCACCCGCACTGCCTGGGAAATCCTGAACCGATCGTGAGATTTGTGAAAAAGAGCCGTCCTTGCCAGTGCCTGGGCTTGGACAAGCGCTAGAGCAGCACAGATACAGGCAAATCAACGGTCAATAAGGCGTGAATGTCCTTATCGCCAATTGCCCGTCGGTCCATGCTTTCATGCACGGGTTGCAATAATCTTCTCGAAGGAAAAGAAGATCCTCGCCTTTTAATGTTTCCACATGGCCGTCAAAGAGGGCAACTCCCATGTCGCCATCATGTCTGGCATAGCTTGGATACCAATCGCTTGAGGTGCTGTTAATCCCGGCAATGTGGGCCGTTGCCTCCCAGTATGACGCATTGCCGGAGCTGTTCCGTATGGAATGCAAATCGCTGTAAACCGGGGGTGTGTCAATAAAGACTATAAGCCGCGTGCTACGGTTGAAACGCTGTATCTTGGAAGCCTTCTGCGGTTCAAGTTTTTTTGCCCCTCCCGGCGTCTCCCCAAAGGTAAGTATGTTCAAGCCATAGTTAATCTTTTTGCTGTCGTAAGCATAGTTTGGTTCGGCTGGGCAATGGAAGAGAGCTTCCCCCATGCCATAATCCTTTGCGAGGACCTGGAACCAGAAACGGTTATAGCGATAGGTGGTGAGGGTCCAGTCATCAAAATCCGAGATATACATTGCATTGCCCATGCACATCTGTTTTTCCTGACTGACGCATGAAAGCTTTCTGGCTGAATTATATGCATTCTGAAGTGCGGGAAGAAGCAGGCCGGCCAGGATGCTGATAATGCTTATCACTACCAGCAACTCGACAAGGGTGAAGGCTTTGATGCGGAGATAGAGGCAAGAGCGCGCCTCTATCCTTGTTCTCCGCACCATGCATTCGGCTGCAATACTTCCGCAACTTTCCGGATAATGATTATTGACCTTCACCATCTCATTCATCATCGACTCCAATTATTTCATTGGATTTACAAGCAGCCCGCGGGTCCTGTACTGGTACATGTTCTCGCCGATTTCTCGTGCAGCCCTTGTCATTTCAGGATACGGGGTATCAGCAACGTCCACAAACCCTATCTGATATCCTTCACCGTCCCAGCGGCCTGTAAGGGGCTGGTCCCTGAACTGGAACCAGTGCGTCCCCACTATGTTCGGGTGCACGAGGGCAGCCTGTACAAATCTGGTGTATGCAATTGCGCGGTCCTGCTGGGTAACGCCGGCCCAGCAAAGCCCCGGAGAGAAGAGCCCGCGGTCATATACACCAAAATGAAATTCGCCGACAAGGACCGGCATGTCAACGAAGTTATCTACCGGAAAGTTGGCCGGGGTGTGTGAGTAAATATTTACCGTCATGACGTCACAGTACTTTGCGCAAGCCGCGCTTACTACAGGCTCAACGCTTTCGGTGGAAAGGAAGCGGCAACCGAGATAAAGACGGTGAGGTGCGGCAGTTTTAATTGCATCATTACATAGCTGAAAATAGCGTTCCGCTGTTTTCTTCAGGAAGTTCATGGAGTCTTCTTCCAGAGCGTCGCTTCGGGGAGGGAATGATGTGCTCTGAAGAAGTTCATCCCAGCTTGCATATGAAGTATTCCATGCCTCATTGAGTTTTGCTATGGTCTCGTACTTTGCTTCCAGGTCTTTCGCCCACTCCTGCTTTGCAGCCTGCGATGGCTTGCACTTTACAACCTCATCAACAAGGGCTACGTGATATGTATCCTTGTGCCAATTGCCAAACCTGATTTCGTTGTCGATGAAATAACCAATGCACATCGGGTCCTTGAGTGACTTTGCAATTGAAGAGCTCTTTTTGCTGGCTTCGGAGATAAGATTTTTCATTGCCTCGACGTATTTCTGGTCATAGACATCGTTGAATTTCAACTTTCCGATACGCGGCAGGTTATTCCTGAAATCAGATAACTGCATGGTATACGGCATTGAACTGCGCACAAGAAAATCATTGCTGCCCCAGTTGCCGGCGCTATTGATTCCCCATGTGAGCATGCGTTTAGTCAGGTTTGTGAAGAACTCCTCATGGTAGTCTTCTTTGCCATATTTGAGTTTCAGGTTGTCATCGGTAAAGGGCAGGCTTTTACGCCCATCATTGCCGTTTTCGAACCATTTTTCGTGTTTATTCACAGAGGTGGAGTCGGTGTGGGGATATAAAACATCAATGCCCTGGGAAAAGAAGAGCTTTCCTTCCGGGTCGACAAACCACCATTTGCCCTGATACTTTTCGACGCGGAAATATCCTGTTGCCTTGAGTTTCGGCCCGTTCTTCCATCCGCCATATTTATTCCACTGCGATGGCCGTTTGACAGTTGCAAGCTCCTTCTCTTCCTCAATGCGGTTCTTTACCATATCCTCAGGCGAATGAATTTTCTCCGGCCATTCTTCATGGGCATACTGTCCGTAGCGGTCGACAAAGGGGAAGAACCCTTCTTTCATCGGACCCTTATCACCCTCGACAGTTCCTGCAAGGTGGATGTTTGAAAGCTCGCAATTTACAAGGCCTGATTTATTTGGTTCATAGCTCCATTGCATGAAAAACTCTACTGCAACTATCTTGTCAGTGTCGATGCTTCTGGGGGCAGGGACATCTCTTTCCGGCGAGCGGTTGTAAAAGGGATGAGGAATGCGCATGACGAGAGTGCGCTTTTCGCCAGGATTAAGCGCTATGCCAATAACAGAGTCTTTCCTTCTTCCTTGTTGTGAAGTCAACTGCATGTTCAAGCGTAACTGAAGGCTCTCGCCCTTGTTTTTTATATCAACCGAAATGTATTTCCATTTCGACCAGTCCCATGTGCCTTGCCCGTCCGGAGGTACGATCTTCATGGATGCACGCGGATCATCGAAGGCCAGAGTGATAGTGTTGTCGGCAATGCTGGCTGTTGCGCCATGATGATACTGTAATTGCTGCTGTGTAATGCTTAAGGCTTCCGTAGTTTCGGCTGCATAGGCGATAGTCGATAATAAAAGTATCGCTGTGAGTGTGAAAAGATTCCTGATTTTCATGCAATCTCCCTTAGCTTTGGTTTTGATATGTGACAATGAACTTTTCCGTGCCGGGACTGCCAGGCACAAGGTGTGAGGCGCATGTTGCCGAAGGAACGCAAAACCGGGTCAGGTCAAATCCAGAACCGATCCGCGTTCAATAAGCTTTACTTGCATCTCTATTTTTTGCAGCTTCCCAAGATCGTCCTGCAGTACGATCTCGACCGCTTTTTCTGAAATTTCCCGCAATGGAGAGGCTATGGTTGTGAGAGATGGGCGCATGAATTCCGAGATGCCGGGGTTTTCAAAGCCCATGAGCGAGATATCATCGGGTACCTTCCTGCCTACGAGTTCCTGCAATATCCAGTTTACCTCCAAGACCTTCATGTCTTCCCCGGTAACCCACAGGGCCGTGCATTTTGCATCGAGCATCTGCTTTATCGCAACATGAACAGGCAATGTGTTCGGGATTTTGAGAAGCCCATGTTCGGCATCGATGCCACCCGCTTCCAGCGCTTCCCCTACTCCGTCGGCACGGCCAAGGCCGGAATAATCGGTCTCATGGAATACCGCTATTTTCCGGTGCCCCTTGCTCATCAGGTAATCCCCGGCCAAACGCCCAGTTGCCCGGCAATCGAGATAAACGGTATGGAAATATTCCGAATGGTTATCGCTCAGCCAGACAATCGGAAGGTTCTTCATCTTTCTGAGCAGATCAATAGTCTGCTGCTCCCAAGCTACGCCTATAATCCCGTCAAACCAGTTGTCATCAAGGTTGCCAAGATTGTCCTCGGTAATCATCGTGATCCCGGCATCAGCTTTAGAAAGGGCGAAGCTTGTATACTGCATTACCGAGTTTACATAACCGCCCATACGGGTCTTCCATGGCGGTTCTGTAACAATGGCAATCTGCTTTTTCCTTACCCCCACCCGCGGCCGGAAGCCTAGTTCGCGCGCTACGGATAAAACCCTGCTCTTGGTCTCGGATGGTATGGATGCGCTGTTGTTGAAGACACGGCTAACGGTGCCTGTTGAGACATTGGCCTGCTGCGCCACCTCAACCAGACCGCTCGGAGCTTCCTGCGCTTTAGTATGTGATTTTGCCATTGTTTCTCTTCAAATTAGCATGTAGAAAACAGTGAAAATCTCTGTGCTGACATAGTAGAAAGTACCACAGGATTACTCGTTGTCAAGAGGTAAGCGCAAAAATTACAGCATCAATGCAAAAATTGCACAAAGTTTAGCAGGTACACTCTGCCCCGGCGCTTTATGCGTAAAGTATTGGCATAATGTTGTTTGTAAAATTAAGACGTGGCATTTACCTCTTTGCTTTCCTGTTTTACCTGAAATGCATCTTTAGTTGCCGATTTTTACTGTACTTCTACGCTCAGTTCAGGCGACTTGCGCAGAGTAGTACGGTTGAGTTAGCTATAATTAAGCGTTTAACCGGCCGTTCATGCCTATATGCGAGAATTATGTTGACAAACCGGCATTTGTAGGCATACTGTAGTTGTACAGAAAATGGAGTGCTTAATGGCTGCATACAGAAAGCTTGATTCGAGCAATAAATCTATCCCGTCCTACATTCAGCTGAAGCAGATTTTGGCTGCAGATATAGCGGATTCTGATAAAGAGTTCCGCCTTCCAAGCATACGGCAATTAATGAAGCGACATAAAGTGAGCCAGACGACAGTCGAAAAGGCTCTCTTTGAATTGGAGTCGGAGGGATTAATCCGTCGGGGTGGAACGATGGGTAATTATGCCGTTCCCTATAAGGAAAAACCCGATGTCGCTCCGACTTCAGGTGATGGCGGCCTGGTTGGCATACTGGTTCACGATCAGATCAATTTCTTCCCTAAAATTGTCCGTGCCGCAAAAGAGCATCTATCACGTAAAAATTATTACCCCCTCGTATATTCATCCGGCAATAACCGTGAAAGCGTGGACGCCTTCGTCGATATTCTCAAGCAGAACCATGCGGCAGGCGCGATTGTCGTTCCCCGCGTATGGTGCAGGGAATCTCTGGATGCGCTAAGTGAGTCAGAAATACCGTTCGTATTTGCAACGGAAGATCTCGATGGTTTCGATGTCGACTGCGTAAGGTGTGATGATCAATTTGGATTCAGGATAGCGACCGAACACTTGCTTGACCTTGGCCATAAAAATATCGGCATATTCCTTTCCGAGGGAGATATTGCCACAGCCCGTCGCGACGCCTATATGCAAACTTTGGCCGATAGGGGCGTTAAATTCAACCCGTCCCTTTGCTGCATGCAAAAAGCTGGAGTGAATATCAAGCGTGTATTGGAAATGAAAGAGAAACACGACATTACGGCGGTCATACTCAATAATGACGTGTGGGCAGTTGAGCTTTATTGGATGCTGCTCGGGGCGGGCATTAAGGTTCCCGATGACCTCAGTATAGTGGGTTTTGATGATTCTGAAATTTCAAAAGTGAGCAAGATTCAACTGACAACAGTCGCCCAGCCGTTGGCGGAAATTGGTCGAACGGCGGCCGACAGATTAATTGACGTCATGAGCGGAAGCGAAACGAGACCGGGCAAGGTAATTCTTAAACCGGAACTTGTCGTCAGGGAAACAACCAGGGCTCTGGATGTTGCGGCCAAGGTTTGAGCGTCAGGCGGAGGTGTATATGATGTTCAAGAGAGGTTTACATGCCTTTACGCTTGTAGAGCTTCTTGTGGTCTGCTCGGTAATCAGCATTCTGGCGTCGCTTTTACTGCCGGCCCTGCAAAGAGCCATGACCTCTGCGCGCACCATAAAATGCGCAAGCAACCTGAAGCAGATGGGTGTTTTTGAGCAGTTTTATATCGATCAGAATGCTGGTTCATTCCAGCAGATTAAAATAGGTGGTGGCTCGCCGACATGGCGAGACCCGATTATAGAAATTGCGTTTGATGACAGCAGATATGTTGATGAGGGTGATGTCAAAAATATCCGTGACCACATATTCCGCTGCCCGGAAGCGAATTTTGTGACGGGGAGCAATTCATGGAATAACCTGAAGGTTTATGGAGGCAACGCAAACCTCAGCGCAAAAAAGAGTTCTATGTTCCCCAAGCCGTCCATGACGCTTTTCTCGCTGGATGCATCCTATGCAAGCGGGAATAATGCCATCGCCACAGCCTATACCGACCCTACTGTCTGGTTCCGGTGGCGCCATGGTGATGAGAATAAACTGAATATCGTATGGCTTGACGGGCATGTGGGGCCGTACTTGATCTGGGATTACACAAAAGTATCGATGTCTCAGGCATTCAATCCGTACTACACTCCATAAAAACAATCTATCCATGTCCTGTTAAAGGAGAACCAATGCTGCGCCAATTCATATTTTCGCTGACCATACTTCTTGTTGCCATTACTGCCAAGGCCGGAGATGTCAAGCTGGAGCTTGGTACCAAAAAATTCACTGTTGCCGAGAACGGAACAGTATCAATTGCCGACGATGAAAACGGCACATTGTTGAACATCAGCCTTGCATTCTATGCCCCTGGATGGGTGAAATGCAGTCAGGCAAGCGCCGCAGACGTCAAGGCAGACAAGAAGGGGAAAAATAAGTACACATTCAAAGGGACGATGGAAACCAAAAGCAGCGGCTCGTCCACCTTTGCGCAAAGGGTTGCGAAGGAAGACGGTAAGTTGACAGTTGAGTTCGAGCTTGTCGGCGGCAAGAGTTTCACGCTCGAAAAGCAACAACACCCTTTTGTGGATATTGCACTATTCAAGAAATATTTTGCTGATAAGGAGATCGGCCTGAGCGGACATGTTTTCAAAATGCCCGTGAACAACAAACATGCCTGGGGCGCGAACCTTTCATTCCCTTCATGCAAACTCAACATCCTTAATGACCCGATCAGAGGATACAGTATCTGGAAAGGCAGTTATAAGGATGAATATGATCACGTGCGTATCGTATTGAATCAAAGCGAGAAGGATAAATGGAAATTATCCCTTACCGTAGAAGAGAAAGAATGCAAAGCCACGGATAAGGTCGAAGGGAAAGAAGCGGTTTCATATCAGGCGGAATTCAATAAATATGACAAGGAGAAAATTGAGGCATATTCAAGGGTGCTGAACTACCCGATGATTGAAGGTGCTGATGCAGCTTATCCCAGAAAACTCCTCGCAGACGTCATGAATAATGGCTCGCGCTCTAACCTTGACTCGGTTGAGGATTGGCTCGGCGCCTACTCCACATTCATAAACCTATCGGACCGCTACAATCATCTCTCTATATATGACACTCAAAAGAAAAAGAGCGTAATTGATGATCTGAGTTCAAAGTATGCGGCGTCCGTAATTCTGCTCAATAAAGGCGATCTGGATGCGTTCTACAAGCTTTCCGCAGAACTTCTTGATGCAATCAGCACCGCTTTTGCCAAAGCCAAAACAGAAACCGGCTCCTCTCCATATCCAGGCACCTGCATCAACACAACGGGCTGGCTGAAACGTTTTGAGTATGCCGGGTTCAAGAAAAACCCTGCAAAATGTTTTGTTTCCATCCCGTCACCATGGAGTGTCACCTTCAGCAACGGCGACAGTCTTACGCTCCTCAAACAGGAAATCCCGGAGAATGAATTCAGCACCAGAGATGATTTTGCTCTCAAATCAAGCTGGGTTACCAACCAATGGATAGGAAGCGGTAAATATACGTTCTCCGTCCTAAGTCCGTTAATCGGCATCGAAGGCGTACCGGAACTCTACATCAGAAGTGACGATTTCGATTTCTCATCGGTCAAGCTGGCCGTGTCTGAAACCGATTTGACCGCACTGGGCATCGACAAGGTGCTTGGCGCAATGCAAACCAGTTGGCTTCTGATCCCGAGCAAAGACAGCGGATATCTGCTTGTCATATTCGGGAATAAGCCCCGTGAGGCGGATGCCGGAAAGAATTATATTTCCTTCAAGGGAATAGCGGGATCGTTTGCAAGGCTCATGAAGTTGCCTGCAATAGACAATCAAGCCGAACTTATTGGCGAGTGCAGGTTCTGGGCTTCTGTTGCCCTCGCAATGCCTGTTCAGGTTATTGAAAGCCGCAAAGACAACACGATCACGTATGAGTATGTCCATGAGGAAAAGGAGAGTGAATGGGGTGACACGGCGCGTAAGATCGCTCCCATACCGTCTCTTGCCCTTTGCGCGGGAATCGAGATCCAGGACTCAAAGAAAACCCACATATCCACGGGCTTCGGGAGCTATGAATATACAGAGGGCGAAAGGCTGTCCTTCAATTCCCTTAATCCCAAACTGCATGTATGGCGCGGGATCAATGTCAAGGTAACAGACGGCGAGGAGAAGCTCACAAAATTCAAAGACATGGGGGCAACGTGGGTCCGGGTATTCGTCGGTAATAAATGGAAGGATCACGAGGAAGGATACAGGGTTATCGAAGAATTCATAACACTGGCGCAGAAGGTTGGCCTGAAAGTGCTGCTCGACCCGCACGACTTTGTCTATTCAGTTGATAAATGGGTTCCCGAGGTTCCCGATGAACCCGAAAAAATACAGAGCTATATTGATATGTGGGGGAGACTAAGCCAGATAAGCATGAAATATCCCGGCGTTGTTGTGGGGTATGATATTTACAATGAGTTGAAAGTCAAGACGAGTAAAGCCGGTTGGGATAGCTGGAGCGGACTTGCCAACAAGGTTATAACGGAAATACGAAAGCATGACGCCAAAACCCCGATATACATGACTGGCATCTGCATGGCCAACCCTGAAGGATTCACTTTTGCTCAGCCTATCGCTCAGGATGCGGTCTATTCCTTCCACTATTATCTTCCCCATTCTTTCACCCATCAGAAAATCGATCACAAAAGCAGCAGGGCTCCTTTTGCGTTTTATCCCGGCTGGCTTCCAGGCTACGACTGGGGCAAAACCCACTATGGCCCGGGTCGGATGGATTGGTGGGATCGCTGGAGCATTGGCGCCGGAATGTGGCCCGTATTCCAGTTTGCGGCTCAAAACAAGGTTCGCATGCACTGCGGAGAAGTTGCCCCGATAGGATATTGTAAAGAAAAAGCCTCAAAGTCCGCAGCATACTGGACGCAGGATTCCATCGACTGGCTTGAGCGATATCAATTCGACTGGAACCTGTGGAACCAGGGGTTTGGACTCAACATACCGGAGGTAGTTCCCGTAGTTGAAAAAGCCTGGAAGCGATAATCAGCGCAGCGGTGCGGTAAGGTAATTGTGCTCGTCACTGAAATAACACAGCCATGTCCGCTGTTCGCGCCCGTCGTCGCCATACATCGCGATTGCGGACAGAATATCATAAATGCCCCATGCTTGCAATCATGGCAACTAGTCACATGAAAAATACCAAACCCTATTTCACAGATAACCTGGTAAGGCCAAGATAATGACATATCCAAACAACGCAAAAGCTATTTTTTTGTCACCACCAGCATTGATAGCTGTCGCTACTTTTGTTCAGCTAAAGATCGCTAACGCAGTATAGCCCGCCTTACCTGTCAAAATTTGAAAGGTCCCATGACTGTACTCGTTATCGGGTGCTTGGATTGTATGGTCATCGCATCGCAGGTAACACACTGATGTTTCTTGAAAGAGTAATCGAAGAAATGCATTTCCCGGTTCAGCGAATTCAGACCGACCGGGGGCGAGAATTCTTTGCTTATAAGGTGCAAGAGCGAATGCTCGATTGGGGTATAAAATTCAGGCCTGTCAGACCGGCTTCCCCACATCTTAACGGCAAGGTTGAGCGGTCGCAGAAAACAGATCTGGAAGAATTTTATGCGATTCAGGACTTGAGCGATCCTGAATTGTCAGATCGCCTTGATGAATGGCAGCATTACTATAACTGGGAACGTCCGCATGGCAGCTTATCAGGCAAAACGCCCATGGAGCGCTACTGCGAATTATCTTCCCATACACCAATTCAAGATGATGTTGACAAACTTTTTGATCCTTCGAAGGAGCGGATAAGAGAAATGAATTATCGTAAGGATCTGGAGCTTTCAAGGTTGAAAGGATGTCTATGAATCACACAAGATAGCCAATACTGCAAGAGTATTCTCTATATATCCTTCATCTACTCTTTGATAATGTGTATTTCTTCGTAACCTCGTCAAAAACGAGCAATTTTTTGTTTTCCTCATACCACTTAACAATATATGCATAATCCCCCTTTACTCCGGTAAGATCACATATGATTCGCCTGATTTCTGGTTTGGCATAGGAATCTTGCTCCGTTGAAGTTAACGGCGTCACGAGCTGCTCAAGAGCGTCCTTATTTCCTCTCGGCGCCAATATCTTTGCAACAGGCACCAATTCCCATCCGCCTTCAGTTTTTAGCCTATCCCAAAGAGATTGTAACGCAGGCTCCAACTCAAAGCCGGGAAGATTTTTCACGCTTTCGAAAGTCATATGAGGATTTAAGCCATTTACCAAATACCATTTCAGATCATTATAGGCCGAGGGATCTTCCAAATTTGCCACTGCTTGAATCCACTCAGTCCTAATGAAATCTTTGCGCTTACTCATCTCTTTAACAAGAATATCCTTGGCGTCTATTTCCCAACTGCGTGACAGGATAACTTTTATCAGGTCTTTGTTATTTTGCAAATTGCCAATAATCAAACTTTTATTGCTATCATCAGCGAGATTATCAATTGCTTGGCATAAACGCCAACTTGAAACTCCCTCGTAAAAGGGAAGCGCGTCAATAAGCAGTGGGATATTATTCTTCCCAACTTTCATTAACATATAAACTTCTATAGAATCTTCTTCGTTGAAGCCATTATGCGATTTGGTTACGCCAAGAACGTTATCAATATAATCGCGCACCTGCTCCACGGTTGGGTTATCCGCCAAGACAATCTTGCGGAGTTCTTTTGGATCAAAGGCATTTTCACGGTTAACGATCATTGACCCAGATCCAACCTGTACCGGCGGGAAAGGTCGATTTGAAGTAATTAAGGAAATCGTATTCGAATCCACGTAGTCAGAAACTTTTAGTTCAAGCTTTCTCGAATCTTTAGGCCAATTCTCCTCCACAGTCATCATATGGGATCCGTTTGTATCGGCAAAGACGAGAAAGACTTTTGATGGAAGGCGCTGCTCACCGTTGCTTCTCTCCAGCATCCGGTTTATTTTCTCTGAGTCACTATCAAAAGACCAAATACGCTTAGGCCAGAGTTTCTCAGAAGATGTCTTTTTTGCATCTTCAAGAGCGCTAGTGATAACATATCCTGAATACATCCACTCAGCGGATGTGTCATTATTAATCGTAAGACGATATGGCTCATCAAACTCTGCGAGCATTACATGTTGAATAATTACAGCAATGATAAGGATAACAACGGGAATCAACGCTAGCAACCACATCGAATGGTGACAAACAATTGGTTGCGCTAAAGTTCCACTTCGTTCTGCTTCCCTCATGCGTACAAGTGCCCGGATAATCCGCGAACGGAAAATGCAGAACCCAAGAGCCAGAACGATAGAATAAAACAGGGACAAAATAGAGAGGGCTAAACCATTTGCCAGCTCATCGGGGCTATCAGTGCCTGAAATCAGCATTCTAACCAAACCAATTAAGGCACCAGCCGAACCTGCAAGAATTGAAAGGCGTATACCAGTGGAAAATATATCCTCAGCTATGGTGGCTTCTCTTTCTGAACGCACATAACCTTTAACTGCACACCACAAAGCATTATAAGGCTGACGCATACCATGCCCAGCAAGCAACCCACCTAACACAATACCGCCCACTACAGGCATGAATGGCAGATCAATAAAGACAGGTATGTTCTCAACACCAAAACCAAATATTACGTAAGCTATCAGTATAAGAGATAAGCCACCTATCGCAGACCAGTCCCCGATAGAGACCTTCTGGAGCTGAATCTCTTCTGGCGTGTCATTAATCTTTTTCTGTGCTTCCTCACTCATCATTGCTCCCTTGCCCTTGAGATATTTATCTGAACGCCGTGCCTGCAAGGTTAGGGGCAGGTCGGCAAGGCACGCAAATGGCACCTGATTGGCTTCGGAAAGCGCAGCTTTAATTAATGATTTATCCAGCCGCATACGGTAAAAGACCTGTCACCCTGTTGGCCAGAGCGGGGAGCCAGGTCTGCGCCAGATAAATCCTTTGCCTTGCCATCCATGCTCGCGCGGATGTATATCGAATAGTCGCTGTCGCGGAAGTTCTCGCTGGTGAAGGAGAGGAATGCCTCTGAGTTTTTGACTATGTATGGGATTGCCTGCGGCAGAGGGTTCATCTTGGTCGCCGAGATATAATTGTATGCTCCCAGCAGTTCGGTTTTGGCCTTGTTGGTTGTTGCGATGAAGGGGGCGGGTCCTTCCGTCTTGAAACCGAGTATCCACAGCCTGCCGACATCATTGGTTACCTGCGCTTCCGATCCGTCCCCTTCCCAATTTTCCGGGTTGAACTGCCGGGCCCAGACCGATTGATTCCGGAACTCCCATCCCGGCAGGAATGTATCTTCAATAAAAACCTTGCCATTCGCCATCCTGGTGTTCCGATATGAGCGTGCATGTCCGCCATTGCCAACCCATCCGCCGCAGTGCCGTATAACCAGCGGCTTGGGCGAGTTATTGAGCAGTAACAGTTCGCCCGGATATTGGGCGTTGAAAAACATGTGGTCGAGAAAGAGGGGTTTCTTTCCATCTGTCTTGTCTATCTGGAAGAGGGGGCGGGGATTATCGATATTGGAAAACTCCTCCTTGGCTCCGCCAAGATTTATCTCAGCGCCAAAGCCGAAAATCTGTTTGACCTTGCCCCGGATTATAACGGTATTGGATATGAAATAGATGCGTTCATTGCGAAAGTAAATGGTGGACTTGCCTGCATCGATTGCCCTTTGTATTGCCGCAGTATCGTCTTTTTCGTCAGGTTCCCTTTCTCCGACCACCTGCCAGTCGTCGGGATTGCTATTGACGTACGAGGGTGTTTCTTCTACCGGGATAAGAGCGGCTCCAGACGTGTTGCCGGGAAAAGCGGGGAAGGCGATAGTGTCTTTGCTACTGGCTGGCATATCTGTTCCGCGCACGGTCATCTCGGGCTTGCGGTATCCTTCGATAAAAACATTGCGAAGCAGTATATTGCCGTTGCATTGAATGGCTGGTTTATCAGGCGCAAGGCCAATGAGTTTCGAATCAACCATGGTCAGCACCCCGCGGCTACCGGTTATAAGGGCAGCCGGTACCCGGTTGCGGCTGATCAGGTTGCGTACATGAAGCAGATTCTCGCTAATGCGAAGGCCGCAGACTGTCTGGCCGGACAGGTCGAGCCTCTCGATTGTAACTCCATACTGCACATCCCCGATATCAATGCCGGTTTGAAAACCGAAGATGCGGACGTCTTTTATCAGGCCGGGGCCGGGAATTTTCCGGCGTAAAGAAATGCCTGCCACTCCGTCGCCAATAATGGATACCCGGCCGATTGTTCCGTGGTTGCTGACTGCCCATTCCACTCCCTGCGCCCCCGGGTTGCCGTTGCCGGTGTGGATTGTCAGGTCGAAAATATTGTTTCTAAACGCCTTATTGCCGCCACCGCCGGGTCCGTCCCCCTCTTGTTGATGGGAACCGGTCATCAGAACCGCCATTGGTGCTGATGGATCGCCAAAGCCGGTGGCTTTATCGGAAAGCCGGATCAGTGTTTTGTCGCGCCCTGCGCCCTGTAGTGTAAGTTGGGCGCGCCACTTTCCCGTTTTGTCTATAGCCTTTAAAGTGCGGTTGATATTGTATGTGCCGGCCGGGAGAAAGATGAATCGGCCCGTGCCGGCATTGTCTGTGATTGCCTTCTGTAATGCGTCGGTATCATCAGCCCCGTCATCCGGAACGGCGTTGTATGGTGACTTGGTTACATCAACCACAGCGTCGGAAGGAAAATAAGGCTCTTCGGCCTTAGCGAAGGGTGCAAGGCTTATGGCCAAAAATAGTACGGCGATAATTCGCATTGTATTTTCCTTTCCGTGAAGGAATAAAGCGTGCACCTGAGACGCTGCAAATAAGCGATAGATACATAAAGCCTTGTTTCTTGAACATTGTCAAGGGGATTAATATGGCGTGCTGTGTTAATAAAACGAATGTGGACGAAGTGGATAAAGTCGTGCCGCACAATCCGACTCTTTATCCCCGGTCAGGATAGTATTAATATAAGGCTGTGAGGCCAGAATCTCTTCCGGTATTTTGTACTTTTCCGGTAAGCCCTGGTGTAACTGGATGTCAAGCAGACTGCGGTGTGACGCCCAGGCCCAATCGCCTTTCGCAAAGCCATAGTAGAACGGGTTAAGGTATTTCTTATCGTCGGTAACGTAGTACATATAGACAAAAGCCGAATCCGCTTTGAAATTCAAGGGACGATTGGTGCGGTAGGTTATTTTGCTGTCGGCTGGATAGATCTTGTCTGGCCACTTATCCTCACTCATGTGCGACAGGTATGCGTCAAATACCTCCCGCAGAAACTTTAGCGCCTCTGGATTCTGATTATACCAGGCCACAGTCAAGGCAGTGTGGACCATCATGAAATAGGAGTCGTCCTCATAGTGCCAGTCATCCCCCTCGCCGTCATTGAGATATCCAACATGGTCGGCATCCTGAAAGAAGTAACGCTTGCCGTCTGGAGCGATCCTGGTAATTTTCTTCAGCGAAGCGATACTTGCCAGACAGCGCTCAATATATATCGGGTCGCCGTAATACAGGCGCGGCATGGTCGAATAAAGATTTACGCCATCCTCATAGGCATGAAGAGGATCGCGCTTGACCAGATTAAGGCCCTCGCGCATTGATACGGCATTGGCGTGTTCGGCAAGGAGTTGATATGCCTTACGCAAGCGCTCTCCTTCAGGACCGCTGTCGCACATGGGGTAACACTGGAAATTCATGAGCAGGCAGGTGTCGTCATTAATTGTGCCGCCGAATTCACCATTATCGGAAAATTGCTTTAGCGGGATCACTACCTGCTGCCAGCTTGCTGAGTCATCATCAATCTCCGGTATCCAAGGCGCACAGTTAGCGCTTTTGTCTGTGCCGCTTTCCTTGTCTATCAGTTGCAGGCCAGTCAAATCCATGCTCTCGGTACGGTTGACAGCAAAGGACAATGCCCCGGTTTGCCAGTATGACGTCAGATCAATTGCATCTTCCTTGAAAGCGTAATCACCTCCTGCAAAGGTAACGTTACTTGTGACTTTGAGGCTGGCATTGCCGTCAGGCCCCTTATTGTCTGCATCAACAATCAAGGCAAGTGTTTTCCAGGAATTCACCTTTACCTTGGCCGGGATCGCTCCGGAGAAAATGTCGATCGTCGCCAAATCTTCTGCCATGACCATGCCTGGCAGTAACAGGATACTGATAATTATTGTTGCGAGGAATGACTTGATTGTCTGCATGTGGTTACCTTTGTCTGAAGAGAAAAGTTTGTATCGTATATATGATAAGACGGGGGCCGGGATCATGCCGTTTCCCGCTTGCGCGACACGGCATGCATGCTTACCATATATGACAACAGGGATGCAGGGATAGATATAGGGTAAGTTCAAGTTTTAGCTGTCGTTTCTTGTGCTGAAACACACCGGCCGGAGCCTGGCTGGCAACGTAAACGTCGGTGCCACTACGGAGTAAAACAGGAAATGTTAAATGGTGAACGAACTTAAATTTGCATTAAAAGAAGAGTTTTATTATGGATTGCCCAAAAAGTTTTGTAGTTACATAGGCGATGATGCTATTCTAAAGTGCTGCGATTTGAATTGTAATGCCGATAATGAAGTGTCATTTGGTGTTGATGAATGCAATAAATTAGTTATAAAAGGTCCTTCTGGTAATTTTATTATTGACCGCTCTTATGTTAAATGTTTTGCCGTTGCTAAAAATACGTTTGGCGATTACGAATTTATCGTTTTTGAAGTGCAGTTTAAATCGTTAAATGTTAACGGTGGAGTGGCATTGATTAAGGCGCCTTGCGAAGAAGCGAAGTACATGGTAGAAAGCATGGAAAGTATTGCACAAAGCTTATGTATACCGATTGTTATCTATCCTGATGTTGCGAGTTTATGACATTGTAAGCATGGCGGGTAATATGCCGTTAACGCCGTGCTAGCAGCCGCAAGAGCGCTTGCCCGCCTCTAACCATACCGCGCTTGATTTTCAGGCCTTTCCCGGGTGCGGGGAGGGCTTTTTTTGTTGTAAGGG
>JAFGWW010000290.1 GCA_016936955.1 Planctomycetota bacterium
GGCCAAGGGCAGGGCCATCTGGCCGATCGCTGAGAAGGTGCGCTTCATAAAAACCGGCAGCGGAACTTTCAGCCACGAAAAGAGGAGTCCGGCTATGCACGCGATCAGCAGCGGGTTGGTGGCGATCTTGATAAATACCTTCTTGAAGTTCGGACGGTTCCTGCCGTCCCCGGAGAGAAGCAGGACGATTACCGAGAGGATGTTGTAAACCGGTATCATCGGCGCCATTGCCAGCAGGGCGACGCCTTCCACTCCGGCCGAGGCCGGGTCGCTCTCCGAAGCCAGGGCGTATATTATGATGGGGATGCCCACAAAGACGGTGTTGCTGCGGAAGGCTGCCTGTATGAAAGAGCCGGTGCTGGGCCCTTCCAGTTTCATAAGCTTTGCGAGGACAAAGCTGAACGCCACGGCGAAGGCGGTGGCGGCGAGCATGGTCCAGACAATTTTTATTGCCGCCGAGGCTGAGAGGTCGGAGGACGAGATCTTGTGGAAGAGCAGAACCGGCAGGCCGATCCAGAAGACGAGTTTGTTGATGCCGAGAAAGATTTCGTCGCTCAGGAATTTTGAGGAGCGCAGGATTGTGCCGAGGGCGATTACGACAAATACGGGTAGCAGCGAGTTGGCGATGGTGAGGAGCAAGGTGTTCTCCGGTTATTCCACAAGGTCGGGATCGTTGGGGTCGATCAGTATTTCGCCGGCGGCCTGCATTTTGAGCGCCGTCTCCAGAACCTTCTGCTGCGAGTCTTCGATATCGCGGACGCGGACGCGGTCGCGCGCACTGGCGTCGAGTTCGTCGCGGATCAGGTCGGCGAGGCGGGGGCTGACCGAGCTGATAACCTTGCTGTTGAGCGAGGGGCTGGCGAAGCGCAAGGCCAGAGCCGCCGTCTTGGGCGTTACGTTTGCGAAGACCTTGGCCAGCGAATCTTTTTCCGAGAGTTCAAGGTCGTCGAAAGAGAACATGCGCTCGCGCAGGACGTTGTATAGCTTGGGCGCCTGATCGGAGATGTTGTGGCGCACGTCGCCGGTTGAGTAGCGTAAAATTTCGGCGGCGAGGGCGAGGCCGTCCATCTTGTGCCCGCCCGGAACCGGGGTGGGCGCGGGGCGGTTGGCCGGAGCCTGCCGCGCGGAGACGCGCTTGGCCTGGCTCAGGGTGCGGTTGATCAGGGCCTGCTTGCGGGCGGCTTCGTCGGGCTCGGGAACGTTGACCGCCTTGAGCCCTTCGGCGGAGCGTGGCTTCCACTCGGCTGGCTTGCGGCGGCTGTAGAGATTGCTCTCCGATTTTTCCACCGCCTCCATTTTCTGCCGCAGCTTTACAGACATGCTCTGGACAACCTCGGCGGGCGCGCTTTTGGCTTTCGACATTTTGGCGACAACCTCGTGCTGCCGGTCGGAGTTCATGTTGGCGAGAACCTGCGCGGCGAGATGGGGCGCGAGATGGCCAAGCACCACCCCCTCGAAGAGCGGGGTCTCGTCGGCGAGAATCCTGTGGATGGTCTCGGAGGAGCAGGAGGTAAGAAAGTCAAAAGGATTGCTCACGCTTGTCCGCTTTCTTCTTGTATTTGCTCTTGAATAATACGGATGCTGTCTGCCTTTATATAGTATCGTTGTGCATCGGCAGACTCAAACACCAGCATATTTGAAAGACAATACGGCATTTCGGCGTCCTTTATCAAGCGGTCAGCGACACCTATGAGTTTCACGTTTTCGAAAGATTTGCCGTTATTTAAGTGCAAGGTAACAGTTGAGGATCCAGTCAGAAAGCCGTTTGTCTTATGGATGGTAAAACCATATAATTTGGTTTTTGCGTAGTTTAGTAGCTTGAAAAATAAGGCAAGAATCATGATGCCAAGAGCAAAGGCAAAAACTATCGCGAAAATATTGATGAAAGAGGCAAATGCTTTCTCAAAGACACTCATTTTATAGAGCTCCAACAGGCATATCCGAGGTTCAGTAATACAATCTTTGCCATAAGCTTGCGATAGTCAAGTGATTTTGCGCAATTGGCATTGCCTAATTGCGGCGGCTCCCCGAAAACCTGCGCCAACCCCAACCGGAAACCCGGCCATGCCGCAATGCCTTTCCTTGACAGAATCCGCAAGTGGGGTTATCACATAATGATTACGGAAGGAGGGGGCGCCGCTTTCACGCGTTGTCCTTCTTCCTCAAGAGGATAAAACCAGATGAGCAAAATGTTTACAGGTTCCGGCCGGCTCTTTCAGGAAGTGCAGTCGCTCCCCATGGACGACGAGTCGCTTCAGGATATCGAGCGCCGGATCAAGATACAGCCCCACTTCCTCGGCGAGCCTCTGGTCATCATTGGCGAGGCGGCGGATTTCCCACAGGTTCTGACCCCCGATACGCATGACCTTGTCGGCCTCGATGCCATGGGGCGCGCGGTGGTTGTCAGTCTCTGCATGGGGGTTGCAGATACGGAGCAGGACATCCGCGCCTTGCAGCTTGCGGCGTTTCTCTCGTCCCTCAGTTCCGAAGACCTCGGCAAGATCGCGCGGAGCTTTATCTCCCGCCCGGCCAATGACGGGCTGCGCAGGGCGTGGGAGGAGATGGGGGTTGAGATGAGCGACGAGGCGGTGGAGCTCTCCAGCCTTCTCGCCTCGGCTTTCGACCGCGACGCGGAGGACTATGCCGAATCAACAAACGCGGAGCAGCGCATCATCATCACTTCCGAGGAATTCTCCTCGAGGCTTGTGAATGTTATCCAGTGGCTGGTGGAAGGTGGCATCGGCATTGTCGGCCTCAAGTACAACCGCTTCCTCGTGGGCGGGCAGGAGGTTTTCTCTGCCGAGCAGATCGTACCGCGCATCGACCCTGCGGTGGACGCGCCGGAGCAGAGCCCGGGGCACAAGCAGGTGGAGTCGGCCGAACCGTGGAGGGTCAAGGGGCGCGCGTACCACGTGGAGCGCCTTTCCCCGGCGGTGGGCAACCTGCTCGACAGGCTGCTGCTGCTCATCAAGCCCGCGACCTTTACGATCAACTACAGCCACAAATATTATTTCTGGGTGCGCGGAGCGAAGCGCAACATCCGCGTGCGCACCTATTACCGCGACCGTCTGGAACTCGGCTTTTACAATACCACCCAGAAAGCGGTTGAGGAGTATCTCGCCCGTTACAAGATCCAGGCCGAGGTCAACACCGTGGGCGGTTATACCGACTCGCCTTTCGTGGGCCTCACCTCAGACATGACCTTCGACGAGAAGTGGGGACGCATGCTCTGCGACTGGCTCAACGGCGCGGCCATCGAAGAAAATATCTGATACCGGGAGTCGGCCATGGCCAAACGTGCGATAGTGGTTCTTGCTGCGGGGTTTGAAGAGATCGAGGCGCTTGTGCAGATTGACCTGCTGCGCCGCGCGGGGGTTGAGCTTACCGTCGCCGGCCTCGGCTCGAAATCAATAACCGCATCCCACGCCGTAACCGTAATGGCTGACGTCGAGATTTCGGCCGTCGACTTTGTGCCGGAGATGATTGTCCTGCCCGGCGGGATGCCGGGGTCGAAAAATCTCGGCGAGAGCGAGGCTGTGCGCGAACTGGTGATGAAGGTGAACGCCGCGGGCGGAATCTGCGCCGCCATCTGCGCCGCTCCGGCCTTGACTTTTGCGAAATGGGGTCTGCTCGACGGCCGGAAAGCCACATGCTACCCCTCCTTTGAAGAACACTTCCCCGCCAGCGCCACCCATAGTGAAGATAAGGTTGTGGTGGACGGAAACATAATAACCAGCCGCGGGGTGGGCACCGCCATTGACTTCGGCCTCATGCTGGTCGAACAACTCGTGGGCGCCGATGTCTCGCGCAAGCTTGCGGGGTCGATACTCTTCCCGAACGGTAAATAACGATGCCCCATATTCAACCTCCCGTCGGCATAACGACCACTGTTCCGGTCGAGGTGCTTTTCGCCGCTGGGCGCGTTCCTCTGGATCTCAACAATATTTTCGTGGCTGATGATAAGGCGTGCCAGCTTGTGGAGCGGGCGGAGCAGGCCGGTTTTCCCCAGAGCACCTGCGCGTGGATCAAGGGGCTGTACGGGGTTATCCACCGCGA
>JAFGWW010000291.1 GCA_016936955.1 Planctomycetota bacterium
GGTTGCCGGTAAAGTCGAGATACCCGACCGCGCCGCCGTAGGGGCCGCGCACGTCTGGCTCGAATTCGTCGATAATCTCCATGGCCCTGATTTTGGGCGAACCGGAGAGGGTTCCGGCCGGAAGACAGCTCTTGAGCGCCTCCAGCGGGGAGTAGTCTTTTTTGAGGGTGCCTTCCACGTTCGAGACGATGTGCATCACGTGGGAGTAACGCTCTACCACCATCTTCTCGGTGACGGAAACCTTGCCGTACTCACTCACCCTGCCCACGTCGTTGCGACCGAGGTCGACAAGCATGGTGTGCTCCGCCAGTTCTTTCGGATCGTCGAGGAGGTCTTTCTCCAAAGCGAGGTCGTCCGCTTCGGTCTTGCCGCGCGGGCGGGTTCCGGCGATGGGACGAAGGGTAATCTGCCCGTCCTCGACCCTGACCATAACCTCCGGGCTCGCGCCGACGAGGGAGAGCTCGGGGTATTTGAGATAGAACATGTACGGGCTCGGGTTGATTACCCTGATGTTGCGATAAACCTCGAAGGGATCGGCCGTGCAGGGCGCGGAGAGGCGCTGGCTCAGTACAATCTGGAAAATATCCCCGGCGCGAATGTATTCCTTGCACTTATCCACCGCTGTCTTGAATTCTTCCTTATCGAAATTGCTGTCCACCGCGAGATCCTCGGTGGGCTGAACCGGCACGTCGTCGATAGGAAGCTCTACTGGCGCGCTGAGTTTATTCACGATCGCATCGACCTTGGCCGTCGCCTCGTCGTATGCTTTCCTGGCGTCCCCGTCGCGGCAGTCGGCGTGGACGATGACCATGCAGGTCTTGTTCACGTTATCGAAAACGAGCATGCTCTTGTAGATGCCGAGATAAATCTCCGGCAGGCCAAGGCTGCGCTCGGGCGGGTTCGGGAGGTTCTCGACCTGGCGCACAACGTCGTATCCAAAATAACCTACCGCACCGCCGGAGAAACGCGGGAGCGCGGGCAGATGGACATGCTCGTACTGGTCGATGATCTCCTGCAGAACATCAAGGGGCGCCTCGGAGTTCACCTTTTTCACTTCCCCGCTGGCGGTGTCGGTAATCTCGACCGAATGCCCAGTGCTCTTGAAGATGATCGCCGGGTCTATGCCGATGAAGGAATAGCGGCTGATCTTCTCGCCGCCAGTCACGCTCTCGAGAAGAAATGCGTGGGACGAGTCGTCAAGACGGCTGAAGGCGAGAACAGGCGAGATGATATCGCCCATGAGCTGACGGTAGACAGGGACGAGGTTGCCCCTGGTTGCGAGTTTCGAAAATTCTTCAAACTTCGGAGAGTGCATCACTCTGGCTCCTTGATCAAGAATGTCATTGCCGATCTACAGTATAATTTCCGCAGACTTAACAGGCAAGGCATATTCCAATCGCTCCGGAAATATTTGAACCCGGAAATGAACGGTAAATCCGTATAAATTTACATTTTACCGATTCTTTCCTTGTCATCCCCGACCCGCCCGCTATACTCCCACCCTCATATAGCCACGCATACATTTCAAACAAAAGGATTTGACCATGAATGCCGCCAGCCAAGTTACCGAACCATCCCGCAACATTCCCGTAATCGCCGAAGCCGACGTCTGCGTTCTGGGCGGAAGCTGCACCGGTGTCTTCGCCGCCGTCAGGGCCGCAAGGCTCGGAGCGAAGGTGGTTCTCGTCGAAAAGACCAACGCATTCGGCGGCGTTGCCACAAACGGGCTCGTAAACATGTGGCACTCCCCCCTTGACACCAACTACGACAAGGAGGTTATCGGCGGCCTTACCATGGAGGTGGTCGAGAGGCTGCGCAAGGTTGACGCCATTGTTGATCGCCACAAGTGCCCCCACGCGGCATTTGTCCTCAATACAGAGGAACTGAAGATAGAACTCGATCTGCTGGTGCAGGAAGTCGGCATCACGCCCATGCTCCACACCGCCTACTGCGCCGCGGCCATCGAAGAGGGCAAGGTCAGCCATGTCTACGTGGAGAACAAGGACGGGCGCGGGGCGATCAGGGCGAAGATGTTTATCGACGCCACCGGCGATGGCGACCTCGCCCGCGATGCCGGCCTGAATTACGCCCTCTCCGACCATCTCCAGCCGCCAACCACATGCGCGAAGATCAAGAATTTCGACTATGGCAAATTCAATTTCCGAGAGATCTACACCAATCATTACAAGGAATTCGGGCTTGAGATGGATGCAGGCTGGTCGGGAGAAATCCCGGGCATATCAAACATGCGCATGTTTGCCGAGACCCACGTTTTCGGGGCAAACTGCACAGACGCCGGCCAACTCACCAAAGCCGAGATGACCGGCCGCTTGCAGGTGCGCAAGATCATGGCCATGCTCAAGAAATACGGCCCCGAAGACCTCGACCTCGTACTGGCCGGACTGGCCTCATATATCGGCATCCGCGAGACCAGAAGGTTTGACGCCGAATATACCCTTACCGAAGAGGATGTACTCTGGGGCAAGAGATTCCCCGACGCCATCGCCAACGGCACCTACCGCGTTGACGTCCATCACCCCGACGGCGGCGGGTTCATTTTCAAATATCTCGACGGCACCACCCAGGACTGCCACAACGGAATCTCGACGCAGGGACGCTGGCGCGATCCCATCGACGAAGACCCGACCTTCTACCAGATCCCCTACAGCACCATGGTCTCGAAAAAATGCGCCAACCTTATCATGGCCGGGCGCATGATCTCAACCGACCGCGGGGCCTTTGGCGGCATCAGGGTAATGGTAAACCTCA